>CAWUXN010000406.1:0-15765 GCA_963926415.1 uncultured Loktanella sp. | reverse complement strand
GGCCCGCGCCTTTGGTGCCCGCCAAAATCGCGCATAAACCACTTTGTGTGGGCGGATTTGCATCCAAAAATGCAGAAACGGCAGCGGCACATCAAAGGTTGGGTGTTGTGACACAGGTCGTGTCAGCCCGTCAGCCTAACCGGCATCGAAGGTCTGCAACAAACGGCTGACATCGCCGGGCATCAGGCGACCTGCCACCATATACGTCAACAGCCGCCGCAGTCGCTGCGCGCTCGGCACATGCGGTGTAGGATGACCCGTTGCCCCCTGCTTTCGCATCAACACGGCAAGCCGCGCGCGCAATTGAAAGGCGATGCCATTGCGCGACCGCAAAAAGCCACTCGCTGCCGTGACGCTGACATTGGTGAATGGTGAAGTCAGGTGCGATAGCCATGTGGGTTCTGGCACAGCGTCGTCATCAATAAAGGCTACGATGTCACCCGCCGCCTGCCCCACACCCGCGTTGCGCGCAACTGAGATCTTGGCCACGTCGCAGGCGACGGTCTTGATCCGGTCCGCCAGACGGCTTTTGGCGATGGCGGGCCGGGACACGGCATCTGCAACGACGATCAACTCGCAGTTGGGATGATCGATCTGGGACAAGCCTCAGCAGGCAGCGGCGCAATGCGTCGGGGCGTCCGTTGCTGACAACGACAACGCTGACGCTTTGCACGTCAGTCTGCTCCCATTTCTTTCAGCATCGCCTCAATCCGGGGCACGTCTTCGGGGTTATTCAGTTCCCAGAACTGGCGACCTTTTGCGTCAACTTCGACACACAGGATCGGACGGGCCTGTTCCAGAAAGCGCAACTGCTCCAGCCCCTCCAGCGTTTCTAGCGGGCCAATGGGCCAAGTGCCGTAGGCGCGCAAAACGTTCGGGCGATAAGCATAGACGCCGACGTGGTGAAACACGGGCGTCTCTGCGTCATCGGCATAGGTCTGGCTGGTGTAGGGAATCACCTCTTTCGAAAAATAAAGCGCGTTCATCATGGCGCCGAAAACGGCAGTCGTGCCGCCGACCCGGCCGGCGCGGCGATCATCCAGAAAGCCATTCAACGCCCGTCCTTCGGTGCGCAGCACTGGCGTTGCCACGTCGACGTCAGGCCGCACACGCAGGCCTGCGACCAGATCGCTGATGAACCATGCAGGCGTCAGCGGGGCATCGCCTTGCAGGTTGACCACGATGTCATAGTTTTTATCCATCACATCAATGGCGGCAGCGCAGCGCTCGGTTCCGTTGCGGCAGGTTTCGGGTGTCATCACGACCTCTGCCCCAAACGCCTCGGCCGCTTGCTTGATCCGGTCGTCGTCGGTGGCCACAACGACACGGTCCACGCCATCCACCTGCATCGCAGCATCCCAGCTGCGCCGGATCAGCGATTTGGCGACGCCGTCAGCGCCGCGCAGATCTACAAGCGGCTTGCCCGGATACCGGGTCGAGGCATAGCGGGCGGGGATGACAATCAGGACAGACATCAAGATTTCTGCAATGTGACACCGGGGGCGTGGGCGATAAAGAACGGGTTGGCGTAACCCCCTTTGCCGTAAACCAGCGGCTCGTGATTATCGAAACGCACGACTTCACCGCCTGCCCCGATCAGTACGGCGTGGCCGGCGGCCGTGTCCCATTCCATCGTGCGGCCAAGGCGGGGATAAATGTCCGCCTCTCCGGTCGCGATCAGACAGAATTTCAGCGACGAGCCTGCGCTTTTCATGTCCTTGACCAGATAAAGGTCGATGTAATCGTCCGTCGCCTGATCGCGGTGCGATTTGGATGCGACGACCATCAAGGCGTTGTTGTCGGGGTTGGTCGTGACCGACATAGGCTCCACCTCGCCAACGGCGTCTTTAACGAAGGGGCCGGTTTCCTCGACCGACTGACCGTCAGCGTCGGTATAGAACAGGCGTTTCTTGGCGGGGGCATAGACCACGCCGCGCACAGGCACGCCGTCGACGACATAGGCGATATTCACGGTGAAATCGCCGTGACGCTTGATGAATTCTTTGGTGCCGTCCAGCGGGTCCACGATCAGGAACGTGCTGGCCTGCACGTTGTGGGATGCGGCCTGCTCTTCTGTCACCAGCGCGACATCGGGAAAGGCGGCGCGCAAGCCTGCACTGATGATCGCATCAGCGGCCTCATCGGCTGCCGTTACAGGGCTATCATCGCTTTTAGTCCGGACCTCGAAATCAGGCGAATTATAAACTTCCATGATTTTGTCGCCTGCTTCCAGCGACAAACGGCGCATCACTTCGGACAGTTTATTGAAATCCATGGTCACATTTTCTCCGTAATTTCTGGGCACACTGTGAATTGACTGAAAATTCGCATTTTTGCCCTTATGCTGCGGCGTCGAGCGGACGGCAAGAATTTCATGGCATCAGACGTGCAACGCCAATGCGATTCGAATAAAAAAGGCACCGTCAGACGTATCAGGGGCAGGCCCCAAAATCGCGCACGAATACAGTGCTAGGCATGGCAGATCTGATTTCTTACAGCGCAATTCGCGATATTCGCAAAAACCATCGCAATGCGCTGATGGGACTGATTTTGAACATCTTTCAAACGGTCCTGATGGTCGCGTCATTTTACGTGATGCTTGCCCTACTCGGGATGCGCGGGGCGGCGGTGCGCGGGGATTACCTACTGTACATCATGTCCGGCATCTTTCTTTACATGGCCCATACTAAAGCAATGAGCGCGGTAGTCGCGTCCGTAGGGCCGGCATCCGCCATGATGCAGAACGCGCCGATGACGACCGCCATTTCGATCTGCGCCGCAGCGCTGTCATCACTGTATCTGCAGTTCCTGTCGATCGTCGTGGTGTTGTTTATCTACCACGTCGCCCACAAACCCGTCGTGATCGACGATCCGATTAGCGCGATGGTAATGCTAATGGTCGCCTGGCTTTCCGGCGTTGCCGTCGGCACGATCTTTTTCGCGATCAAGCCTTGGGCACCAAAGGTCACACGGATCGGCAGTTCAGTCTATGGCCGGGTCAACATGATTGCATCGGGCAAGATGTTTCTCGCCGACACACTTCCCGATTAAATGCTAGCGGTTTTCGACTGGAACCCATTGCTCCATTGCATCGACCAGATCCGCCGCGACGTCTTCTTGAACTACAACCCACACTTCAGCTCTCCGACTTATCCGCTGTGTGTTACCCTCGTATTGCTGATGCGGGGCCTGCTTGGCGAATTTTACACCCGCCGCCAAGCATCTGTTAGGTGGAACGCCGCGTGCTGACGCGGCGACCCGTTCTTTAGGCCGTGCCGTCCCCCGCGCGGCGTGGGAACGTGTGGTCAGTCATCAAAAATCGCAAGACTCTGACGTTCCTCCCTGTTGCAGGGGTCAAAACCCCTCCCTATATACGCCAGACAGCCGGTGCAGGACGTTTCTGCAGCGCAATCATGTAAACGGGCGCAGGTGCCGCAACGGGTCTGCGCCTCTCACATCGCCTGAAGTATAAGGGATCTGAAAATGGCTAAAATTATTGGTATCGACCTCGGTACAACAAACTCTTGCGTTGCCATCATGGATGGCAGCAAACCTCGCGTGATCGAAAACAGCGAAGGTGCCCGCACCACGCCGTCCATCGTCGCGTTCACGGATGACGAGCGCCTTGTCGGTCAGCCGGCCAAGCGTCAGGCAGTCACCAACCCCGAGAACACCATCTTTGCCGTCAAGCGGCTGATCGGTCGTCGTTTCGATGATCCGAAACTGACAAAAGACAAAAAGAACATGCCGTTCGAGGTGGTCAATGGCGGCAACGGCGACGCATGGGTCGAAGCTAGGGGTGAAAAGTATTCCCCCAGCCAGATCAGTGCTTTCATCCTAGGTAAGATGAAGGAAACCGCTGAATCCTATCTGGGCGAAGAAGTGACGCAGGCCGTCATCACCGTGCCCGCCTACTTCAACGACGCCCAGCGTCAGGCCACCAAGGACGCAGGCAAGATTGCAGGCCTTGAAGTGCTGCGCATCATCAACGAGCCGACCGCAGCCGCACTGGCCTACGGGCTGGACAAAAAAGACACCAAAACCATCGCGGTCTATGACCTTGGCGGCGGAACGTTCGACGTGACCATCTTGGAAATCGACGACGGCTTGTTCGAAGTAAAGTCCACCAACGGCGACACGTTCTTGGGCGGCGAAGATTTTGACATGCGGATCGTCAACTATCTGGCGGACGAGTTCAAAAAAGAAAACCAGGTCGACCTGACCAAGGACAAGATGGCCCTGCAGCGCCTGAAAGAAGCTGCTGAAAAGGCCAAGATCGAATTGTCCAGCTCCTCCTCGACCGAGATCAACCAGCCGTTCATCTCAATGGGCAAAACTGGCCAACCGCTGCACATGGTCATGAAACTGACCCGTGCCAAGCTGGAATCACTGGTTTCGGACCTCATCAAGGCGTCGATCAAGCCCTGCCAGGCTGCGTTGAAGGATGCAGGCCTGTCCGTAGGTGACATCGACGAAGTCGTTCTGGTCGGTGGCATGACCCGCATGCCCCGCGTCAAAGAAGAGGTCGCCAAGTTCTTTGGCAAAGAGCCGCATCAGGGTGTGAATCCGGACGAAGTTGTGGCCCTTGGCGCTGCCATTCAGGCCGGCGTGCTGCAAGGCGACGTCAAGGACGTGGTCCTGCTCGACGTGACCCCGCTGTCGCTGGGGATTGAGACTCTGGGCGGCGTGTTCACCCGCCTGATCGACCGTAACACGACGATCCCGACGAAAAAGTCGCAGACCTTCTCGACCGCAGAAGACAACCAGAACGCCGTGACCCTGCGCGTCTTCCAAGGCGAGCGTGAGATGGCGGCTGACAACAAGATGCTGGGCCAGTTCAACCTGGAAGGCCTCCCTCCTGCACCGCGCGGCATGCCGCAGATCGAGGTGACGTTCGACATCGACGCCAACGGCATCGTGTCCGTCGGTGCCAAGGACAAGGGCACCGGCAAAGAGCAGAACATCACGATCCAGGCTTCTGGCGGCCTGTCGGATGAAGACATAGAAGCGATGGTCAAGGACGCCGAGGCAAACGCCGACGCCGACAAGGAACGCCGCGCTCTGGTCGAAGCTCGCAACCAGGCTGAAAGCCTGATCCACTCGACCGAAAAGTCGATGGAAGAGCATAACGACAAGGTCGACCCAACGACAATCGAAGCGATCGAACTGGCAATCGCCGCGCTCAAAGACGAACTGGAGAACGACAACGTCGACAAGATTAAGTCGGGCATCCAGAACGTCACCGAATCCGCGATGAAACTGGGCGAGGCGATCTACAAGTCCAGCCAAGATGCGGAAGACGGCGGCGACGCAGAGCCGAAGGGTGCGGACGAGGAAGACATCCTTGACGCTGACTTCGAAGACCTCGACGACGAAAAGCGCAACAAGTAAGGCATCCGCCTGACGGGATAGACCGGCCCCTAAACTGGGCCGGTCTTTTCCATTCCCAAGGGGGACCTGTAAGATGGCTAAACGCGACTATTACGAGACGCTCGGCATCGTGAAAGGTGCTGGGTCAGACGATATCAAAAAGGCCTATCGCCAGAAGGCGAAGGAACTGCACCCCGACCGCAATTCCGACAACCCCAAGGCTGAAGAACAATTCAAAGAAGCCAACGAGGCTTACGAAGTCCTGAAGGATGGCGACAAAAAAGCTGCTTATGACCGCTATGGTCATGCCGCATTCGAAGGCGGCATGGGCGGTGGCGGTCGTCAACCCGGTCAGCAGGGCAATGGCGATTTTGCCTCGGCCTTTTCGGATGTGTTCGACGACCTATTCGGCGACTTCATGGGTGGCCAGCGCGGCGGTGGCGGCGGACGTAGCCGTGCGGCGCGCGGCAATGACCTGCGCTATAACCTGCGGATCAAGCTTGAAGAGGCCTTTGCCGGTCTGACCAAGACGATCAACGTGCCCACCGCCGTACAGTGCGGCAACTGCAATGGAATGGGTGCAGACGACGGGTCCGAACCAGTGATTTGTCCGACCTGTTCCGGCATGGGTAAAGTGCGCGCGCAGCAGGGCTTTTTCACCGTCGAACGGACCTGCCCGACCTGTAATGGCGCAGGTCAGACGATCAAGAATCCCTGCCACATCTGCCACGGCGCGGGCCGGGTCGAAAAGGAAAAGGCGCTGTCCGTCAACATCCCGGCCGGCGTCGAAACTGGCACGCGTATCCGTCTTTCTGGCGAAGGCGAGGCCGGAATGCGCGGCGGACCAGCGGGCGATCTGTATATTTTCATCGAAGTTGCCGATCACGCGCTGTTTGAGCGCGAATCCAGCAACCTGTTCTGCCGGGTGCCGGTCAGCATCGCCTCTGCCGCCTTGGGCGGAGAGATCGAGGTGCCGACGATCGACGGCGGCCGCTCGCGGGTCAAGATCCCCGATGGCAGCCAGTCGGGCCGTCAGATGCGCCTGCGCGGCAAAGGCATGCCAACGCTTCGGGGCGGCAGTGCCGGTGATATGTTCATCGAACTGCAGGTTGAAACGCCCGTGAACCTGACTGCACGCCAGCGCGAAATCTTGAAAGAATTCGACATGCTGTCAAAGGACAACAACCCGCAAGGATCGACGTTCTTTAAGTCGGTTAAGGGATTCTGGGATTCCATGAAGGGCTGACATCAGCCGCTGGTTGCTCTGATTTTTCGACGAAAAGTTGACGTATCTGCACCAGACGTCAGTAAAGGTTCCCGGTGCTACCGGGGACCTTTTTTCATTTCTTGCCCTCAAAGGTGACCAGAATGCTTATAAAATGAATATAGCCGCCGGCAGGCTGGTGACATATTCAGGCACGTCGATCAGCAGGTATTCATTCAACCCGACAAGAGTCAGTTCAGGCATGGTGATGGTAATGAACCAGCGAAGACAGCGCCGATCATCAGTCACAATGGGATCCTTCTGGTCACCGGCCTGCAGATAGCGGCGCATAGCCACTTCAAATGCGCCATGCCGGGTTAACTACTTTTTCACCACGCCAAGGTCAGACTAGCGGCATGACTCAGTACTTTCAGGAAGCATTGCCATTTTTCACCCCCACCGCGGCTAACGAGGCAGAGGGAGCGACCCTTTCCGGTCGCCTGCCGTCCTATATCAAAGATCACCACGCCCGCCTGCGCGACCGCTTCGTCACGGGCGGGGCGGCCGCCCCTCCAGACTACGAAATGCTGGAACTAATCTTATTTCGCGCCATCCCCCGGCAGGATGTCAAACCACTCGCGCGGGCTTTGATTGATCAGTTTGGTAACTTCGGCTGTGCCATCTCGGCCCCCATACAGAAACTGAAGCAGGTCAAAGGTATCGGCGACGCCGTCGTTGTCGAAATCAAGATTGTAGAGGCTGAAGCCCACCGCATGGCCCGTAGCAGAATCATGGCCCTGCATGTCGTCAGCAGTTGGGATGCGCTGCTGGATTACTGTCACACGGTCATGGCGCATCGGTATACTGAACAATTTCGCATCCTTTATCTGGACACCAAGAGTAGCATGATCGCGGACGAGAAACAGGCGCGTGGTACCATAAATCATGTCCCGGTCTATCCCCGCGAGGTCGTCAAGCGCGGGCTGGAACTGAATGCAGCGTCTATGATTTTGGTGCACAATCACCAATCGGACGATCCGACACCGTTGCAGGCTGAAATCACCATTACAGGCAAATCACCGCCACTGCTCAGGCCCTTGGCATCACACGGTGCACGACCATCTGATCATCGGCAAATCAAGAGAGTTATCGTTCCGCGCAGAATGGTTGCTTTAGTCGCCGACCCAGACCTCGACTCGGCGGTTCATCTGGCGACCCCAAGCGGTATCATCGCAGCCGATTGGCAGTGCCTCGCCGAATCCAGCGGTGCCCAAGCGTATGTCTTCAGGAATATCGCCAAGCAGCGAAAGCAGCGCGCTCTCGACAGCCAGCGCACGGGCGGCGGACAAATCGCGATTGGCGTCTGCTGATCCTTCACCATCGCTGAAACCGATCAGCATGACCTCTCGTCCAGCATAAACGCCATCGCGGATATCGTGGGCCAACAGGCGCAAATTAGCCCCTGACGCTGTATCCAAATCTGTCGTCCCATTCGCAAAGCGAAAGGTCAGCGAAATGCGTACGCGCGCATGCATCATCGCCACCATGCCCTGTAAATCCCGCAGCGACGTGTCGGGCCCGGCGATGGTGATGGCATGGGCAAACCGCTCTCCTTGATCATCCAGGCTGATCGGTACTACGCCTCGGTCCGCAAAACCTGCGCGCCGCACGATGAGGCCTGCAGCAGGACTGCGCAGCCAGTTCAGGAATTCGCGCACAATTTCTGGCTTACGATGTGATCTAACAAAGGCAAATGCAGGCGTCGTCAGAGGATAGTCCTGCGTCTTGATCCCGCGCAGCACCGGGTCCGCTGTCAGTTCGCAAGCGTCGCGCAGGCCAAGGGGCTGGGCGACGCCCGACGCACTAAGCGCTGCAATACCGAGCGCACCGGGGTCAGCGGCAACGGCCTGAGCCAGCGCGTCAGGGTCCGGATGACGGATCAGTGTGGCTGCGGGTGGCGCAGGCAGCATCGCCAGAAAAGCATCCGCCTGCCCGTCCCCCACAGATCCCAAATGCAGTGTAAGCAGCATCGCGGGTTGTCCCATCTCTGCCCAATCGGTGATCTGCCCAGCAAAAGCTGAAATCAGGTCGGCTGGATCAATCGTGCGCACGGGATTAAGCGGAGAGACGACAGGCACTAGCGCCTCACCACCCAGCACGACGCTACCGCCCGCAAGGCCCGGCAGGGCAATTCCAACCTCTGACGCGCGGGCCTGTTCATCTGGCAACGGGTCCCGGAACGTCAGAGCGACGTCACTGTCATAAGTCAGCAGGTCGACGAAGGCTTCGGCACTTTGACGGTTGCGCAGGCTGACCTGCAGCACGGGCACGGCTTCGTCCATCAGGCTGAACGCCAGTATCCCGTCCTTGGCCGCATCTTTCGTCAGGGTCAGGCCCCGGTCACGGGCAAATCCGTCGAACAACGCAGGCAATAGCAGGCTGGCCAAGCGCGGCTCGCCTGACAAGCGCAGGCGCGGAACATAACTTGCAAGATCAGGGCAATCCGCCCCGGCACACGTGACGCCGCCATAGGCTATAGTCAGCGGACCGTGGGGCGATTCGATGTCCAGATATGTACCGTCAAAACCTGCGATACGTCCTGTCAGAGTCAGATTCCCTTGGGCAGAGGTGATCGTGACCTCTTCTGCCGCAATCCCGCCCGAACACAGCAACAGTGCGGCAAGTCCCCCTGTCGCACTGCGCAATGTCGAAGCCTGTCTGTGTTTTCGCAGTGACGTCATTTCGCCGCGAGTGTCAGGTCCGCGAACATATTTTTCAACACCAGAAATTCACCAATCGCATCACAGCCGGGCATCGTCATTGTCAAGTCGATCGCGTCGGTGGGGTAATTGGGGCCGAACTGAATGCTTTGAGCGGTAACATCGCGGCCACAGTTCCGGCTTGTGACCTCTGCCTCGACGTTCAGGATGACCTGACCGTCGCGCACCGATTGGCCGCTGGGAAAAGTGTAAACCTCTGCCCTCATTGCGTCGCTGACCGCTACATCACCAAGCGTGGTCAGAAAGCCTCCGCTGCCGGTTCGCACGGTATCGGCAGCACCGGTAGAAGCGGACCAGATGTGTCCGGCATCATCATAGCCTGCTCCAAATTCCAGCGCATGCAACTGAACGCCATCGTCGCCTTGCCACTGTAGGACCGCGCGGTCGACCATATTAAGGTCAGGCACCATGACAGAGGCAGCAGCCCCTTTACCTGCGTTGAAATCCGCGATGAAAAGCGCGTCGCGCGACAAAGCCGGCACGTCCACTGTGAGCATGCCATCCTGATCAGTGATTGCACTGAAGATCATGCCCTGATGATGGATCGAGACTGGCGAACCGATATGGCAGCCGTCAGTCAATTGCAGTTGCACCATAGCCATCGGCCGCGCGGTCGCTGTCATGACCGGGTTGCAGGCGTCGATCGCGGGGCTTTGCCTGGCAGGGGCCTGCGTCATCGCGCCCGATGTGGCGGCAGCAAGGACGACTGGCTCTGACGCAGCAGAGTTGTCCGGCATTTCCATAGTGGGAGTTGCCAGTTCCTGCGGCACATTCGCGATCTGAAAGCTATCGTCAGTGGCGCGTGGGGCCAACAACTGCGGAACAATCACGGCCTTGCTTGCATTGACCGCAGATACGGGAACACTGACCTGCATCCTGCCAGCGGGGCCGCCAATGGGCTCATCAATCCCAAGCCTTGCTGCAAACGCATCACCATACTGCATGACAAAGCCAATGCTTAGTGCGAACGAAAATGTCGTGGCAGCGGTGACCATCTTGCGCATTGCGGGTTTCATGCCTTGTCTCCTTGCCCGAATGGGTTGGAGAGAGTTGTGCAGGACGCTGATGTCCACGTCGAGACCGCAGCAAGGAATTAATGTGTCGTGAATGTGGCAGGGCAGACTAATCGGCCCGCCTCTGCCACATCAGATCAAAGGCTGCCGTGGCAGTGTTTGAACTTTTTGCCTGATCCGCATGGGCAGGCATCGTTGCGCGACGGGTTCCCCCAAGTCGTGGGATCGTCTTCGTTGAAACCAGTGCGCGGGGTCGCGTCCCCAGCGCTTTGGGCAGACGTAGCGCGCTCGATCAGCTTTTCGGGCACTGGCGCGGCAACGGCATCCGCCGCAGCGGCTTGCTGCTGACGTAACTGGGCGACCATCTGGTCCTGCTGTTTCTGAGTCATGGGCTGGATCTGGCCCAGCTTCTGCGTCACGTCCAGACGCAGGCCGTCCAGAAGACGTTCGAACAATTGAAAACCTTCGGTTTTGTATTCATTCAGCGGATCGCGCTGCGCATAACCACGGAACCCCACGACGGACCGCAGGTGCTCTAGCGTCACCAGATGCTCGCGCCACTTGGCATCGATCGTCTGCAGCAGAACCTGCTTTTCGATGTTGCGGATGGCTTCGGCACCAAAGGCCTCTTCTTTTTTGGCCATATGCGCGTCCGAGGCGGCTTCCAGCCGCTCGCGCATCACGTCAGCATCGACGCCTTCTTCTTGCGCCCAAACCATGACCGGTTCGTCCATGCCGATGTTCTGGATCACGCCAGCATACAATGCATCCGGCGTCCACTGATCAGCATAGCTGCGCGGCGGCATGTGTTCGTCAATCATATCCTCGATCACCTGATGGCGCATATCGCTGACTATTTCCGACAGATCCGACGCTTCCATGATCTCGCGGCGCTGGCCAAAGATCACCTTGCGCTGTTCGTTCATCACGTCATCGAACTTTAGCAGCTGCTTGCGGGTGTCAAAGTTGCGGCCCTCCACCTTGGCCTGCGCGCGTTCCAGCGACTTGTTGACCCAAGGGTGAACGATCGCCTCGCCTTCTTTCATGCCCAGCGACGACAGGACTTTCTCCAGACGCTCCGATCCAAAGATCCGCATCAAGTCGTCTTCCAGCGAAAGGAAGAACGTCGACCGACCCGGATCGCCCTGACGGCCAGAGCGTCCGCGCAGCTGGTTATCGATGCGGCGCGATTCATGGCGTTCCGTGGCCAACACGAACAGGCCGCCGGCTTCCAGCACTTTGGCTTTCTCGTCCGCATGCTCTGTTTCGATCCGCACCCGGATCTCGTCAGGGTTTTCTGCGGGGTCAGCGTCCAGCGCCTCAATGACCTTCAGCTCTACGTTGCCACCAAGCTGAATGTCGGTGCCGCGGCCGGCCATGTTGGTAGCAATCGTCACAGCGCCCAACTTGCCTGCGTCGGCAATGATCTGCGCTTCCTGCTCGTGCTGGCGGGCGTTCAGCACGTTGTGCACGATGCCTTCGGCTTTCAGCAGGTTCGACAAGAATTCAGACTTTTCAATGCTGGTCGTGCCAACAAGGATCGGTTGCGACTTGGCATTCGCTTCCTTGATTTCCTCGACCACGCCTTCGAACTTTTCGCGCGCAGTGCGATAGACCTGATCGTGCTCGTCCTTACGCTGCACGGGCCGGTTGGTCGGCACTTCGATCACGCCAAGGCCGTAAATTTCCATGAACTCATCGGCTTCGGTCAGCGCCGTACCGGTCATGCCGCCCAGTTTGTTATAAAGGCGAAAATAGTTCTGGAACGTGACAGAGGCCAGCGTCACGTTTTCCGGCCGAATGTTGACGCCTTCCTTTGCCTCGATCGCCTGATGGAGACCGTCTCCCAGACGGCGGCCCGACATCATGCGCCCAGTGAATTCGTCAATCAGGACGATTTCATCGTTGCGAACGATGTAGTCCTTGTCCTTGGCAAACAGCTTATGCGCCTTCAGCGCCTGACTGGTATGGTGCACCAGCGACACACTTTCGGGATCATACAGCGTCTGCCCCTCAGGCAGCAGCCCGTTTCGGGTCAGCGCTTCTTCCAGGTAGTCGTTGCCTTCGTCGGTAAAGCTGACCGACCGCATCTTTTCATCCAGCGTGAAATGTTCGGGCATGATGCCCGGTACGATTAGGTCGATGTCGCGATACATCTGGCTGCGGTCCTGCGCCGGGCCGGAAATCACCAGTGGCGTACGCGCCTCGTCTATCAAGATCGAGTCGACCTCGTCCACGATCGCAAAGTTGTGCTCGCGCTGGTACATCTGCGACAGTTCGGACTTCATGTTGTCGCGCAGGTAATCAAAGCCCAGTTCGTTGTTCGTCGCGTAGGTCACATCGCACTGATAGGCGATCTTCTTTTCAGCCTCGGGCTGCTGCGGCACCACAACGCCAGTCGTCATCCCCAGCGCATTGTAAACCTTCGACATCCAGTCCGCGTCACGGCGGGCTAGGTAATCGTTCACGGTGACGATATGTACGCCTTTGCCGGACAGCGCATTCAGATAGGCTGGGAAGGTCGCAACAAGGGTCTTGCCCTCGCCGGTCTTCATCTCGGCAATGTTACCTTGGTGCAGGAAAATCCCGCCCATCAACTGTGTGTCAAAGGCCCGCAGACCCAGCGCACGTCGCGCAGCCTCGCGGCAGTTGGCAAATGCTTCGGGCAGCAGATCATCCAGGCTTTCGCCGCCCATCGCACGCTCTTTCAGCGCGCGGGTGCGATCCTTGATCTGTTCATCGCTCAGAGCCGCAAACTCCGGCTCTAGCGCGTTTATCTTGTCGACCAAGGGCCGCGCAGCCTTGACCTTGCGGTCATTCGCGGTCCCAAAGACCTTTTTCGCAATAGATGACAGACCCAGCATGTTCTCTCCAAGCGGACTTTTGCCGCCCCTGTGATACCGAATAGAGAGGAGGTCGCTTGTCGGCTTGCGCCAAGGCCCCTAAACAGGGCCCAAGACCAGCCCCCTCAAGGCTTCCATGCGATGTAAGGGGCAGGCTGATTACTGTCAACGTTGTGCCCCTTTGTGGGACTCTTTGTAAGGACCGCTTCCATGACCCGTATGACCCTTTTTCTGGGCACCGCCGCACTGGCGCTGACCCTGACAACCGCTGCACAGGCGCAGGACACCACGATCAAAGCCCCCACCACAGACGCGCCGGCCACCGATGCGGCACCGACACCCACCGCCGATCCAGCGACCGTCGTGGCCACGGTTGATGGCACCGACATCACGCTGGGCCAACTGATCATCGCCCGTTCTCAGCTGCCGCAGCAATACGACCAGTTCCCCCCCGATGTGATCTTTCAGGGTGTGCTGGACCAGATCGTGCAGCAGCAACTGCTGTCCAACAGCCTGAACGATGTGCCCGCCCGCGTGGGCTGGGCCTTGGCTAACGAGGAACGCTCCCTGCGCGCAGGCGAGGTCATCACCGACCTGACCAAAACCGCCGTCACTGACGATGCCATTCAGGCCGCCTATGACGAAATGACTGCCGCTGCTGCTGCAGAGCCTATCATCGAATGGAACGCCAGCCACCTGCTGGTCCAGACCGAGGATGAGGCGAAAGCCGCACAAGACCGCGTCAATGAAGGCAATGATTTCGCTGAAGTCGCCAAAGAAGTCTCGACCGGTCCGTCCGGCCCGGCGGGCGGAGAACTGGGCTGGTTCGGTCCAGGCCAGATGGTCGCTGAATTCGAACAGGCCGTCGAAGGTATGGAAGCGGGCGACATCTCTGACCCGGTGCAGACCCAGTTTGGCTGGCACATCGTAAAACTAAATGAAACGCGCGAAAAGCCCGTTGCGACCCTTGAAGAAGTCCGCGGAGAGATCGTGAGCGGCCTACAAGAGGCCGTGATCCTGTCGAAAATCGAAGAACTTAAGGCGGCCGCCGACGTCACCCTACCTGAACCGGGTGACTTTGATGCTGCTGTTTTGACCAACCTCGACCTATTGGAGAAGTAAGTCATGCCATTGTCCCCGCTTGCCCCTGCCGCGTTCCCCGACCTGCCCGTCATCGACGGTGTCACCTTCGCGGCGGCGCAAGCGGGGGTGAAATACAAAAATCGGACTGACGTAATGTTAGCGGTGCTTGCCCCCGGCAGCACGGTGTCAGGCGTCTTTACGCGCTCTGCCACTCGGTCCGCGCCGGTCCTAGACTGTCAGGCCAAACTTGGTGCCAGCGACGGTGCCGCCGCCATTTTGGTGAACTCCGGCAATTCCAATGCCTTTACCGGCAAGGCAGGGCTTGAATCTGTCGCTGCGATCACGGCGGCTGTGGCCGTGGCCACGGGCATTGATGCCGCCCGCGTGTTTACCGCCTCGACTGGCGTGATTGGTGAACCCCTGCCGCACGAGCGAATCCTCGCCAAAATCGACGAACTGACCGCCGCTCAGACGGATACTGGCATGGCCGATGCGGCCCACGCGATCATGACGACCGACACCTTTCCCAAGGGATCAGCCCAGACAGTCAGCATCAACGGCAAGGACGTAAAGATCGCCGGGATTGCCAAAGGCTCTGGCATGATCGCGCCCGATATGGCGACGATGCTAGTCTATATATTTACTGATGCGCAGATTGCCTATCAGCCGCTTCAGGACATGCTGGGCCGATTGACCGACAAGACCTTTAACAACATCACAGTGGATAGCGACACCTCGACCTCTGACAGCCTGATGCTCTCCGCAACCGGCACCTCTGGCGTCGATGTCACCGGTAGCGCCGGGTTCGAGGATGCCTTGCACACAGTCATGCTGGACCTCGCCCATCAAGTTGTGCGCGATGGTGAAGGGGCCACCAAGTTCGTGACCATCGCCGTGACTGGTGCCGCCAGCGATGCCGACGCGCGCCTTGTCGCGATGGCGACCGCCAACAGCCCACTGGTAAAAACCGCGATAGCGGGCGAAGATCCTAACTGGGGCCGGATCATTATGGCAGTCGGCAAATCTGGTGCCGCCGCCGACCGCGACAAGCTTACAATCAAGCTGGGTGACATGGTGCTAGCCGAAAATGGCTGGCGCGCGCCGTCATATTCCGAGGAAGACGCCGCCGCCCACATGAAGGGCCAGAATATCGACATCAACATCGACCTGGGCCTTGGTGACGGCAAGTCGACCGTCTGGACCTGCGACCTTACCCACGCCTACATCACGATCAACGCAGACTATCGTTCATGAAAGTCCTACTCGTATCCGCCGTTGCCCTTATCGACGTGGACGGGCGCGTGCTTCTGGCGCAGCGGCCCGCTGGTAAATCACTCGCGGGACTCTGGGAATTTCCCGGCGGCAAGGTCGAATCCGGCGAAACGCCGGAACAGGCGCTCGTGCGCGAACTGCACGAGGAATTGTCGATCATGGTTGAGGAGTCCGATCTCGAACCGCTCACATTTGCCAGT
>CAWUXN010000405.1:0-6995 GCA_963926415.1 uncultured Loktanella sp. | reverse complement strand
CCCACAGGCCGCCAACACTGACAGAACAACAATCAGACCCGTCAGGCGCATCAGTACACTCGCTTCTTTGGCGCGATCTTTTTCAGGTCGATCCCGCCTTCGGCTTCGGTGGTCAGCGGGTCCAGGTGAACCGGACGATAGGTCAGGTTCACTGATGCGCCGTCCACAGTGGCAAGGCTGTGCTTGCGCCAGTCCGCGTCGTTACGGTCCGGATAGTCCTCGTGGGCGTGGGCACCGCGGGATTCTTTGCGCGCCTCGGCGGACACAATGGTCGCCAATGCATTGGGCATCAGGTTCGTCAGTTCCAGCGTTTCCATCAGGTCGCTGTTCCAGACGAGGCTGCGGTCGGTGACGTGCAGATCGTCCAGCTTGGCGGCAATTTTTTTCATCGCCTCAACGCCTTCGGCCAGCGTCTTGTCCGTGCGGAACACTGCGGCGTCGGCTTGCATGGCTTCTTGCATCTCAAGCCGCAAGGCAGCTGTCGGCGTGCTGCCGTTCGCGTTCCGCAGTTTGTCGAAGCGGTCGAACGCCGCATCAACAGACGCTTGGTTCAGCGGCGCGTTTTCCGTGTTTGGGTCAACGATTTCGCCAGCCTTGATCGCCGCGGCGCGACCAAAGACCACGAGGTCGATCAGAGAGTTGGAGCCGAGGCGGTTCGCACCGTGCACTGACGCACAACCCGCCTCGCCCACAGCCATAAGGCCGGGCACGACTGCGTCTGGGTCTTCGTCCGTCGGGTTCAGCACTTCACCCCAATAGTTCGTGGGGATGCCGCCCATGTTATAGTGGACGGTCGGTTGCACCGGAATCGGTTCCTTGGTCAGGTCGACACCCGCAAAGATGCGTGCGGATTCAGTGATGCCCGGCAGGCGCAGATCCAGCGTTTCGGGCGGCAGGTGGTTCAGGTTAAGGTGGATGTGGTCCTTTTTCGGGCCGACACCGCGACCTTCGCGGATTTCCATCGTCATGCAGCGGCTAACCACGTCACGCGACGCGAGGTCCTTGTAGGTCGGCGCATAGCGTTCCATGAAACGCTCGCCTTCGGAGTTGGTCAGATAACCACCCTCGCCGCGTGCGCCCTCGGTGATCAGGCAGCCAGCGCCATAGATACCGGTCGGATGGAACTGCACGAATTCCATGTCCTGCAGTTTCAGGCCCTGACGCGCCACCATGCCGCCGCCGTCGCCGGTGCAGGTGTGGGCAGATGTGGCGCTGAAGTAAGCGCGGCCATAGCCGCCCGTCGCCAGCACGACCATTTTAGCGTTGAAGACGTGCATGGTGCCGTCGTCAAGTTTCCACGCGACAACGCCTTGGCAGTGGCCGTCTTCGCCCATGATCAGATCGATGGCGAAGTATTCGATGTAGAACTCGGCCTTTTGCTTGAGCGACTGGCCATAAAGCGTGTGCAGGATCGCGTGGCCGGTGCGGTCAGCGGCGGCGCAAGTACGCTGCACGGGAGGGCCTTCACCAAATTCTGTCGTGTGTCCGCCGAAGGGACGCTGATAAATTGTGCCCTCTTCCGTGCGCGAGAATGGCACGCCGTAGTGCTCCAACTCGTAAACCGCCTTGGGTGCTTCACGCGCAAGGTATTCCATGGCGTCGGTGTCGCCGAGCCAGTCAGAGCCTTTGACAGTGTCATACATGTGCCACTGCCAGTGGTCGGGGCCCATGTTGGACAAGGAGGCGGCGATGCCGCCCTGTGCCGCGACGGTGTGCGATCGGGTCGGGAATACCTTGGTGATGCAGGCAGTCTTCAGGCCCTGCTCAGCCAGACCCAGCGTTGCGCGCAGGCCAGAGCCGCCGGCCCCGACAACGATCGCGTCATAGGTGTGTGTTTCGTATTCGTAAGCAGCCATCGGTCAGTTCCTCAAGCGATTCAAAGGGCAAGGCCAGCGACGGCAAAAACGCCGGCCGCGGCTGCAGTATAGGACAGGCAGATCATCGCGATGATCGCGACCTTCTTGGCTGTGCCATGAACGTAGTCTTCGATCAGGGTCTGCACACCTCCGCGAAAGTGGACAAAGCCGACCGCAAAGGTAAGCAGTGCGACGATCGCAGGGAACGGGCGCTGATAGTAGGCCAGAACGTCCTCGTATGGCGCACCGTAGATGCTTCCGAAGGTGAAGATAAAACATGGGATCAGGCCGACAAGTGCGACGGAGCTGATTATCATGTGCCAGTGATGCTGGGTGCCTGATTTTGCGGCCCCCAGTCCAGCGGCGCGTTTACGGTCGGTCAAATAAGCCATGTTGAACCCCTTACAGCACGATGACAGTGAAAATCGTCAGCAGCACGGCGATCAGCACCATGGCCTGACCAAACGTTTCCGACTTATCGACGTCCAGCATGCGGCCGCTGTCCCAGATCAGGTGACGTATCCCGGCGAGCGTGTGATACCAGATGCCCGCCACAGAGAAGAACATGATCAGATCGCCAAACCAACTGGTAATGAAACCATCAGCAGTTGCGAAAGCGTCGGGGCCAGTCGCGGCGGCGACAAACCACCATACGATCAACAGCGCCGTCACAAACAGCGCATTGCCGGTGATGCGCGTAAAAATCGAGGTCATCGAGGTCCACTGCGGACGATAGATCGTCAAGTGCGGTGAAAGCGGGCGGTTGCCCCGGTTTACATCGGCCATATCAGGTTCCTTTGGGTACAGCATCCCGCGTCCGGGTGCAGAATTGCTCTCGTTCTGCACCATTGCGCAAATGAAGTCACGCATAGGCAGGTTCAAATTATGCGCGATATCGCCGCGCCATGTAAAATTTACAGCTTTGTGATCACGTTTTTTCGCGCCGTGATCACAACCTTGATGCTGCAGAGGTCGCGTTGGTTACAACGGCATCAACGCCCAGTAATCCAGATCAAGTAGAACATCGGGTAAATACTTGCCGTCCGCGCCGCGTAGTTCGCCCGCGTCCCCTTTGGTTGCGACCAGTCGCAGACGGATCGCGCCAACGCCGGGAGCCGAGGTTTCGGCGGCATCCAGCACTTCGGACCATGCGCGGACGGTGTCGCCGGCAAAGCAGGGATTGGCGTGGGCCCCCCCGTTCAGCGCAACGATCAGCTGTGCGTTTGCCAACCCGTTGAAGGACAACGCGCGGGCCAAGCTGATAACATGACCGCCATAGATCAGACGCTTGCCGTCGAGGCGGTTGGTCGCGTCGAAATGAACCTTGGCGGTGTTCTGCCACAGGCGGGTGGCGAGCATATGCTCTGCCTCTTCGATCGTGACGCCATCAACGTGGTCGATGATTTCGCCGATCTTGTAGTCGCGGAGGCGGTGCGGCTCTCCGGCCAATGCGAAATCATAGGTGGTGAAATCAAGGCCGCGGGGGATAACCAGATCGGATGGGGCGACCGCGTCGGCAAGATCGGGAATGATGGTCTGCGGCGCGGGGCCGTCGCCGCGCTTGCGGACCATAACCCAGCGGACATACGACAACAGCACTTCACCACGCTGGTTGCGGCCGGTACTGCGAACCCAGACGACGCCACTTTTGCCGTTGGAGTTCTGCTTGACGCCGATCACCTGCGATGTCGCGGTGATTGTGTCCCCGACCAACAGCGGTGTTTCCCAGCGGCCTTCGGCATAACCCAGGTTCGCGATAGCGTTCAGGGAGACATCCGGCACAGTCTTGCCAAAGACGGTGTGGAAGGTGACCAGATCGTCCAGCGGACTGAACGGCAGGCCGCAGGATTGCGCAAAGGTATCGGCGGAATGCACTGCGTGGCGCGCGGGATAAAGCGCGTGATACAGCGCTTGTTCGCCCATCTTGATCGTGCGCGGCACCGCGTGGGTAATGACGTCACCGACCGTGTAATCCTCGAAAAAGCGGCCAGCGTTCGTCTTTGTCATTGCTGACCCAACTTCATGTCGGCGTGATAGTCGGTCGAGATTTCCTTGGTCACAGCCTGACCGCAGCGCATGACGCCATTTGCCTGATCGAAAGCATAGTTTGGGGTGCCGTATAGCTCCCACCCTTTGGACAGGGCGTCAGAGACTTTGTGGCAGAAGGCAGAGGTGTCATCCTCGGTCAGGAGTCGATAAATTTTGGTCATGGTTTATCCGAACGGGTTGTAGCCAAGGGCGATATGGATGCTGGCGGCGACGCCAAAGACCACGAGCGTTGCAACGACGGCGATGATTTCTGATTTGATCGGCGGGGCGTGATAGACACCGCGGGGGCCCAGCGCCCGATTCAGCAGCACGATTTCCGCCACCGCCCAAACCAGCAGTCCACCGAACAGCAAGAAGGACGGGGTGTCGCCGTTGACCAGCAGGTGCGCCACAGCCCAAAGTATCACAGCGGTGAGCTGCGGGTGCCGGATCGCACGAGTCACGCGGGTGCCTTTGGCAGAAGCGGCAAATAGGTAGAACGCAAAAAACACGAGCAAATTGTTGATACCGGTCTTCATCGGGGAATCGCCCCAAAAGAAGGTGCCGTCGGCGATGCGGTAGCCGATCACCATGCAGACGATCCCCAGTATCGACAGGACGGCAACGAACGTGCGGCCCCTTGAGCCTGCGGCCTCTCGGCTTTGGGGGGCGAGGCGTTTCCACAGGTGGCTGCCCGACCACAGAATCAGTCCCAGAAGGATAAGTGTCATGTGCGCTCCAGTGCAACGATGGCGTCAGCTTTCGCCAGCGTGGCCCGCGCTGTAACGATATGCAAGTTCTCGACGATGCGGCCATCCAGAACAGCGACCCCCTGCCCTTCGGCGACGGCGGCGTTGAAGGCGGCGATCTGGCGGTGAGCCAGATCGATATCATCCTGCGTGGGGCCAAAGACGGCGTTTGCCGTGTCCAGCTGCGCCGGATGGATCAAGGATTTACCGTCAAAGCCCATGTCGCGGCCATCAACACATTCTCGATGCAGGCCGTCCTGATCCTGATAGGCATTATAAACGCCGTCAATCGCGACGATACCGGCGGCGCGGGTGGCCAGCAGGCAATGCTGCAGCGCGGTGGTCAAGGCAGCGCGGGTGCGGCTGCCCATGTCCTTGGCCAGATCGTTGGTGCCGATGACAAAGCCTTGCAGGCGCGGATGGGCGGCGATGGTCTGCGCGTTCAGGATGCCGAGCGGGGTTTCCATCATCGCCCAAAGCGGCAAGTCCGGCACCAATTCGGCCACGGCATCCAGATCGGCGGAGCTGCTGACCTTGGGCACCAGAACGCCGTCGCAGGCCATGCGCGCCGCCGCGCGGGCATCATCTTCGCCCCAGTCCGTATCCAACCCATTGATGCGGACCAGCCGCAGACGCGCGCCGTAGCCGCCCTGCTCCAGCGCATCATGCAGGGTGATGCGCGCCTCGATTTTTGCGTCGGGGGCGACGGCGTCCTCTAGATCGAAAAGGATGACGTCGCACATCAGCCCGCGTGCCTTGTCCAGCGCGCGAGGTTTAGAGCCGGGGATATAGAGGGCGGACCGGGTGGGACGGGTTTTCATTTCTAGCCTCGCAATAAGATTGCGCGAAATTGACCAAATGCGACGCAATAGTTCAACCCTAAAATGCCGCAGCGCAGCGTATTAACTTTGCCGCGCGGTGACGCTGCGACTGGCTAACCAAGACGACGCAGGTTTGGAGCCTGCAATGATAGGGGCACCTATATGCGCCGACATATGACTCATCTGCTTTTGACCTTCAGCCTTTTCATGTTGCTCGCTCCGCGTGAATTCGTGCAAGGGGCGATGTGCCTGCCGCAGGCGTACATGCCTGCTGCCTTGGCGCGCGCCTATCAAGAGCGACCACTAGCGACGGCGCTGACGCCGCAGAAACTGTTGATCAATATCTGTGTCAGTGCGGTGGGAACCTGGACCATGACATTGAGCAAGCCGGACGAGACGGCCTGCATAGTCGCATCGCGCCATGATTTCAGACTTTGACACCGAGATGGGCTGATCCCCGCGACCGAAACCTAGGAAGCGGCGATTTATCGCCGTCGCACGAATAATCACCGACGAGCGTGCAACAAAAATCAAAAGACGGGCGTTGTCTGCACATGGAAAGGCTCGAAACTCTGGGCCTGCAAACCACTCGTTAGGATTAAGTAATGAAACGTTTTCTTGCCACAACCGCGATTGCTCTTGTCGTTGCTAACGGTGCGTTCGCTGAAAGCCACGCCGCCGCTGATTGCGCCGCCACCGACGGCACCATGGCAACCGAAGCACCCGCAATGACCGACAGTGCAACAGCACCCGAAGCCACCAAAGACACTATGCCTCCGGCAGACGAAGCGATGCCCGCCGAGACTATGCCAGCTGACACCATGCCTGAGACCACCGCGGAAGAGATGACGGACACGATGTCCAACACTGACATCACCTCGACCAACATGGAATCGGCCGACACCATGGGTGCCCCCGGCGCGCCGATGATGGAAAAAGACGGCTACACCACAACCCTGAACGCCGACGTGACGGCAGAGCAGCTGACCGGCATCGACCTTTACGGCCCGAATGACGAAGAAGTCGGCGAGATTGGCGACTTAATCATTACCGAAGACGGCACTGTGACTGACGTGATCGTTGACGTAGGCGGCTTTCTTGGTCTGGGGGAAAAGCCCGTGTCGATCGCATATCAGGACGTTCAGTTGATGAAGCAGAACGATGGCGATGACATGCGCGCCTATGTTTCTATGACGGAAGAGCAGCTGAAAGAGCTGCCTGAGTACGAAGCACCGATGAATTAATCCACGCTGGATACCCGATAAGGCCGCCCCCTCAAGGGCGGCCTTATTCGTTTAAACGGGGATTATGTCAGGGCCTGCCACAGCAAACGAGTACCGGTGACCAGCAGCAACACATAGGTCAGACCGAAAAAGACACGGTCCGACACCCAGTTGTGCGCCCGCACGCCGATCCACGTTCCAGCCACAGCAAAGGGCGCAAGGAACAGATCCGCCATGGCAGTCTGCGTGTTGAAGATGCCAAGAAAGACGTAGGGCACGAATTTCATCAGGTTGATGGCCCAGAAGACGATGACGGTC
>CAWUXN010000404.1:0-3872 GCA_963926415.1 uncultured Loktanella sp. | reverse complement strand
TGACGTGGTGGTCATGGCAGAGGTCGCGGACGAGGCGGGATATGTGCCGCATCACCCCAAAAAGATCGCGTTCCTGTTTGCGGCCATGCGAAAGTTTGCAAAGCGGCTGAGCGATGAAGGCTGGACTGTCGATTATTCTCGGTTGGAAGACGGCGAGACCAGCATCTGCGGTGCCCTGCTGGCGGCAACGAAACGGCATGGGGCGGTCCGGGTGATTGCCACGGAGCCCGGCGAGTGGCGGCTGATTGAAGCTTTGACCCATTGTCCGGTGATTGTGGACCAACGCCCAGATGACCGCTTTATCGCGTCCCATCGGGACTTTGCCGGCTGGGCCAAGGGGCGCAAGGCGCTGCGGATGGAGTATTTCTATCGCGATATGCGCAAGAAGACGGGCCTGATGATGGAAGGGGGCGATCCGGCGGGCGGGCAGTGGAATTATGACCACGACAACCGCAAACCCGCGCCGGGGCAGGTCGATTACAGCGGACCGATGCGGTTTGCGCCGGATGAGACGGTGCAAGAGGTGCTGGCGCTGGTCGCGGATCGCTTTGGTGACAACTTTGGCGATCTAGATGATTTCTGGTTCGCCACCGATCAGGGACAGGCGCGGCAGCATCTTGCGCATTGGATCAAGGGCGGTTTGCCGCAGTTTGGTGATTTTCAGGATGCCATGCTGGATGACAACCGGTTCCTCTATCACGGCATCGTCGGACTTTATATCAACGCGGGCCTGCTGGGCGCGATGGAGGTGTGCCGCGCGGTGGAAGCGGCGTGGCAGGCGGGAGATGTGCCGATCAACGCGGCAGAGGGGTTCATTCGCCAGATCATCGGCTGGCGCGAATATGTGCGCGGCATCTATTTCTTGGAAGGGCCGGATTACACGCAGCGCAACGGGCTGAAGCACACCCGCGACCTGCCTGCCGTTTATTGGGGCGGCGCGACCTTTATGCGGTGCATGAAGCAAAGCGTCGCGCAGACCAAGGAAGAGGCCTATGCCCACCATATTCAGCGCTTGATGGTGACTGGAAACTTTGCGCTACTAGCGGGCATCGATCCGGGGCAGGTGCACGAATGGTATCTGGCGGTCTATGCCGACGCCTATGAATGGGTCGAGGCACCCAATGTTATCGGGATGAGCCAGTTTGCGGACGGCGGCATTATCGCGAGCAAGCCCTACGTCAGCTCTGGCAATTATATTAACAAGATGTCGGACTACTGCGGCCGCTGCACCTATAAGGTGACGCAGAAAACGGGAAAAGCGGCTTGCCCGTTCAATCTGCTATATTGGCATTTTCTGGACCGCCACCGCGATCTGTTCAAAGGCAATCCGCGCATGGGCAACATGTATGCCGTCTGGGACCGCATGGACACGGACAAACGCCAGACGATCATCGCAGAGGGCGACGATATTCTGGCGCGGCTGGACGCGGGCGAGCCGGTTTAAGCCGCCAGCGCCGCGCCCTGCATGACCTCTGCCGCGATCTCGAAACTGCGGATGCGGGCGGAGGTGTCGTGGATCTGGCCGGTCAGGATCACCTCGTCCGGCTGGTAGCGATCAATCAGGTCAGCCATCTGGCGCTGCACGGTGGCCGCGCTGCCTACGGCGGAAATGCGCAGGGCGTTATCGACAGTCGCGCGCATGCCAGCGCCGATCAACCCGTCGATGTCATCCACGGGGGCGGGCAGCTTGCCGGGCTTGCCGCTGCGCAGATTGGCAAAGGCTTGCTGCACCGATGTGCGCAGGCGGTGCGCTTCTGCATCCGTATCGGCGGCAATGACGTTGGCGGCCAGCATGAAATGCGGTTTGTCCAATCCAGCCGACGGGCGGAAACCACTGCGATAGGTGGCAATGGCATCCTCTAGCGCGTCAGGGGCGAAGTGGCTGGCAAAAGCATAGGGCAGGCCCAGATGGGCGGCCAGTTGCGCGCCGAACAGCGAACTGCCCAGCATCCAGACCGGCACATGGGTGCCTTGGCCGGGGTGGGCCTGCACCGGGCCGCTGGTGTCATCGCCAAGGTAATTAATCAACTCCATCACGTCCTGCGGGAAGGTATCGCCGCGCCGTTCCAACCGCATCGCGCGCATGACATGGCCGTCGCCGCCGGGCGCGCGGCCAAGCCCAAGGTCGATGCGGTTCGGATAGAGCGTCGCCAGTGTGCCGAACTGGTCGGCAATCGCTAGCGGCGCGTGGTTTGGCAGCATGATGCCGCCCGCGCCGACGCGCATGGTCTTGGTCGCACCGGCGATATGCCCGATCAGCACCGACGTTGCGGCGGATGCGATACCGGCCATGTTGTGATGCTCTGCCAACCAATAGCGGTGGAAACCCAGCGCCTCTGCCCGCTGGGCAAGGGTGACGCTGCTGGCAATGGCATGCGCGGCGGTGCTGCCGGTGGGCACAGGGGCCAAATCAAGGATGGAATAGTGCATGGGGACAGTCCGTATCTTGGGATGCTCTTAAACTATGCCGCGTGTCTGCGTGCAAGGGGCGGACATCACGCTTGCACGCAGGCACGCGTCCTGCTTTGTCGCATCTGTCGCAGGGGCTGGCAGTGGACGCCGGGCTGCCGCTGCG
Source organism: uncultured Loktanella sp. (assembly GCA_963926415.1). GTDB lineage: Bacteria > Pseudomonadota > Alphaproteobacteria > Rhodobacterales > Rhodobacteraceae > Loktanella. The sequence continues at coordinate 1,297 of CAWUXN010000404.1, read as the reverse complement.
GCACTGTGACAAGAAGGAGACATGCCATGAGCCGTATTGACGAGACCCGTGATTTCATCCCTGTGCGCATTGCTGTGCTAACCGTCAGTGACACGCGCACGCCGGAGGATGACAAATCCGGCGACACGCTGGTGGCGCGGTTGCGGGATGCGGGGCATCTGTTGGCAGCACGCGATATCTGCCGCGATGATCGTGCGGATATTGCGGATCGTCTGCGGGCATGGTGCGCTAGCCCGGATGTCGATGTCGTCATTTCCACCGGCGGAACCGGCCTGACCGGGCGCGATGTCACGGTCGAGGCGCACCGCGACGTTTATGAAAAAGAAATTGACGCCTTCGGTACTGTCTTTACCCATATCAGTATGGCCAAAATCGGCACCAGCGCGGTGCAAAGCCGCGCGACGGGTGGCGTGGCGCAGGGCACCTATCTGTTCGCACTGCCAGGCAGTCCCGGGGCCTGTCACGATGCGTGGGATGAAATTTTGGTTAAACAGCTAGATTATCGGCACCGGCCCTGCAATTTTGTGGAAATTATGCCACGGCTGGACGAACATCAGCGGCGAAAGTGACTCCCACGCGTGTTTGATCATGTGTGAGGTGGCGAGCTAAGGCTTTTGACCTACCTTCCGGCAGGCGCAACAGGCGGGATGAGTGAATGCGATTTTTGCGGCGGTCCCTTTTGGGGGTGTTTCTTTTGGCGGTGACGCTGGGGCTTGCGGCTTTGGCCGTGAATACTCTGCGCGGTGCCGTTGTCGTCCGCATGAACGAGGAACCGCGCAGCTTTGCCCAGCGTGAACGCGTCTTTGCCGTAAACGTCAACACGATTACGCCTGGCACCCTCTCACCTGAACTGACTGTTTTTGGAGAGGTGCGCAGCCGCACGACCCTTGGCCTGCGCAGCGCCGTGGGCGGCACGGTGATCTGGACCGCCCCGGCGCTGGTCGAAGGCGGCAGGGTCATGGCAGGGCAGGACTTGCTGCGGCTGGATGCGACGAATGCGCAGGCAGCGCGCGACCGGATCGCCGCCGACGTGCAGGACGCGGAGGGCGAGGTGCGCGATGCCGAAACCGGCGTGACACTGGCGGCGGACGAGCTGGCGCAGGCGCAGTCGCAACTTGACCTACGCACCGCCGCCTTGGCCCGGGCCAGCGATCTGGCGCAGCGCGGCGTTGGCACGCAATCCACGGTCGAGGAGGCGCAGCTGGCAAAGTCAAACGCCGAATCCACTGTGTTGACCCGCCGCCAATCGCAGGCGCAGGCCGACGCCCGTTTGGATCAGGCCCGGACCGCGCTGACC
>CAWUXN010000403.1:0-2629 GCA_963926415.1 uncultured Loktanella sp. | reverse complement strand
AGGTGGGTGATAAACTTGTCGATCTGTGCAAGGCGCGCGGCTTCCTTGATGTCGGCCTCGTTGGCGCCGATCCGGCCATAGGCGATATTGTATCGGACCGTATCGTTGAACAGCACCGTATCCTGGGGAACGATGCCGATGGTGCTGCGCAGGGATTCCTGCGTGACATCGCGGATGTCCTGCCCGTCGATGGTCACGCTGCCGCTCTTGATGTCGTAGAAGCGATAGAGGATGCGGCTGATGGTGGATTTCCCGGCGCCCGACGGCCCCACGATCGCCACCGTCTTGCCGGCCGGCACGGTGAAGCTGATGCCTTTGAGCACAATGCGTTCGGGATCATAGGCGAACACGACATTGTCGAAACGGATCTCGCCGCCCGACACGGCCAGCGGTTTGGCGCCCGGCTTGTCCTGCACTTCACGCGGCTGGTGCAGCAGGCGGAACATGGCTTCCATGTCCACCAGTCCCTGGGTGATCTCGCGATAGACCGTGCCCAGCAGGTTCAGCGGCTGGTAGAGCTGGATGACAATCAGGTTGGCGGCGACGAACTGGCCCAGCCGCACCTCGCCCGACTGCACCATCATGGCGGCCAGCACCAGCACCATGCCCTGCCCGATCGCCATGATCGCCGCCTGGCCGGTGTTGAGAATCGACAGCGAGACCTGCGACTGGATCGAGGCACCGGCATATTTTTCCATCGAGACGTCGAAGCGCTGCGTCTCGTGTTTTTCATTGTTGAAATATTTGACGGTCTCGAAATTCAGCAGCGAGTCCACCGCCTTGGTGTTGGCGTCAGTATCGGACTGGTTCATCTCGCGGCGGAAGGCAATGCGCCAGCGGGTGATGGCGAAGGTGAACCAGGTATAGGCCACCACCATCGCGATGGACGTCAGCGCCACCCAGATATTGAAAATGTAAAACAGCATCCCGCTATAGATCAGCACCAGGAAGATGGTGGGGAAAATGCTGAACAGCGCGAAAGACAGAAGCGTATCGATACCCTTGGTGCCGCGCTCGATGACGCGCGACAGGCCGCCGGTCTTGCGCTCCAGGTGGAAACGCAGCGACAGGGTATGGACATGGGAGAATGTCTCCACCGCCACTTCGCGCATTGCGTGATACTGCACCTGGGCGAAGACACCGTCGCGCAGCTGGGCGAACGCCTGCATCATGATGCGCGACAGGACATAGGCGGCGATCAGCGCGGCCACCACCGCCATGCCGGCCCGCGCCGGGGTGGTGCCGAATTCGTCCACCGCCGCGCCCAGGAATTGCTGCGAGATGGTGGTGGTGCCAATCGCCAACACCAGGAAAAAGATGCTGAGGATCACCCGCGCCTTAAGGTCGGGCCGGCCCTTGGGCCACAGATACGGCATCAGCCGCCACAGCGGCTTGAAGGACGGCGCGCCGTTGCCCTCTTCCACGGGATGCGCCATGCGCTATTGACCCATATTCCCACCGCCAAAGGTGAAGAACCCCGCGATCACCGCAAGCAGGGCCACGGCCCCCAGAATAAGCAACCAGCGCGACACGCACTTCTCCTTTGGCTTCGGCGGTGAACCTGTTTAGGAAGATGCCGCAATCCGTGCAACCCCGCTGGCACTATGGACAAGGCTGACATCCCGAAAAACGGACCCGCGATCTGCGTTTTCTGCGGTTCCTCCTTTGGCACAGACCCCGCCTTCCGCGCGGCGGCGCATGCCATGGGCGCCGGCATCGCGCAGATGGGCGCGCGCATGGTGTTCGGCGGCGGGTCTCCGGGGCTGATGGGCGAAACCGCCCGGGCGGCACGCGAGGCCGGAACCTCGGTCGAGGGCATCCTGCCCGGGTTCCTGCGCGACGTGGAACCACCGCTGACCGATGGCGAAACCACCGAGATCGTGTCGGACCTGTTCGTGCGCAAGCAGCAGATGATCGCCCGCTCCGATGCCTTTGTCGTGCTGCCGGGTGGCCTGGGCACCTATGATGAATTTTTCGAAGTGCTGACCGCGGCCCAGCTAGGCGTGCATGCCAAGCCAATCGTGCTGGTCAATGTGAACGGATACTTTGACGCCCTGGACGCGCTGGTGCGGGACACGGTGCGCATGGGCTTCGCCAGCCAGGCCGCGCTGAGCCTGTACACCGTCGCCGATAGTGCGGAAGCGGCGTTCTGCTTTCTGAAAGCAAAGTTATGACGCCCGAGATCAAGTTCGACGATTTCCTGAAAGTGGATGTGCGGGTCGGAACCGTCATCGCCGCCGAACCCTTTCCCGAAGCCCGCAAGCCCGCCCTCAAGCTGACCATCGATTTCGGCGCAGAGATCGGCACCAGGCGTTCTTCGGCCCAGATCACCAAATATTATACGCCTGAGATTCTGGTCGGCACACAGGTGATGGCAGTGATCAACTTCCCGCCCCGCCAGATCGGCCCGTTCACGTCACAGGTTTTGACCCTGGGCGTGCCAGATGAAATGGGCGAAGTGGTGCTGCTGCGCCCCACCGTGCCCGTACCCAACGGCGGCAGGCTATTCTAGACCCGCGCGCCGTCGCGATAGAGCTTGTAGATGATGGAATCGGTCAGCGCCTCGAACGAAGCATCGACGATATTCTCCGACACGCCCACGGTGGACCAGCGGTTACCCTTGCCGTCT
>CAWUXN010000402.1:0-7155 GCA_963926415.1 uncultured Loktanella sp. | reverse complement strand
AGATTCGCGACGAAAGCCGGATGCTGCGCCCCTACAACATGGCGACGGGGGCCACCCCCTTTGACGCGCTGCGGGTCGCGGATATCGGCGATGTGCCTATTAACACGTTTGATCTGAAGAAATCCGTCCAGATCATCGAGGATCATTACCACGAGGTCCTGAAACACGACGTCATCCCCCTGACCCTTGGCGGCGATCACACGCTGTCTTGGCCAATCCTGAAAGCTATCAAGGCCAAACACGGGCCCGTCGCCCTGATCCACATCGACGCCCACGCTGACACCAACGAGAATATGTTCGGCGAAGAGGTCGCCCACGGCTGCCCCTTCCGCCGCGCGCACGAGGACGGCTGCCTGATCAATGACAAGGTGTTTCAGATTGGCCTGCGCGGCACCGGCTATGCTCCCGCCGATTTCGACTGGGGGCGCGAACAAGGCTGGAAGGTCGTCCCGGCAGAGGCGTGCTGGCACAAATCTATGGCCCCACTGATGGACAAAATCCGCCAGATGATCGGCGACACGCCGGTCTATCTGACCTTCGACATTGACAGCCTCGACCCCGCCTATGCCCCGGGTACCGGCACCGCCGAAATCGGCGGGCTAACCATGGCGCAGGGCATGGAAATCGTGCGCGGCTGCGCGGGCCTGAATATCGTCGGCGCGGATCTGGTCGAGGTGTCGCCTCCCTATGACATGCCCGGCAACACCGCCGTCGCCGGGGCGGGCCTGCTGTTCGAGATGCTCTGCGCCCTGCCCGGCGTGCCGCGCAATGGTGCGTCGCCAAAATCCGACATCGCGTTTTAAGAGATGCGGCGCGGACCGGGCATCTGCGGCTGTCTGGTCCCGCCGAAAACGCACATGCGTGCCCGCGCAGCTATTAAAGCATGATCGAAATCAATGAAAGGTTCGCGCCGACGTGCAAACAATGCCAGACAGTTTGCACAATCACAGCCCACTGCCCCTGACGGATCAGGATGCGCAACGGGCCCCATAAAAGGAACGACCATTGGCCAAGCTGGAGGATCCCTACAAGGTACTGGGTTTATCACGCGATGCAACGCAGGAAGACATCCGCAGTGCCTATCGCAAACTTGCACGGCAACATCACCCCGACCTGAACCCGGGGAACACCACATCAGAAGAACAGTTCAAAAAAGCCTCGGCCGCGAACGAGCTGTTGTCCGATCCCATTATGCGCGGCAAATTCGACCGCGGCGAGATTGATGCCAGCGGGCAGGAAAAAGCGTCGGGTCCGTCCTATCGCGATTACGCCGACCAAGGCACGGGGCAGCGATATAGCCGCGCCGGTCCGCAGGCTAGCGAATGGGACCCCGAGGATCTGAACGATATCTTCGGGTCCATGTTCGGTGGTGGTGGAAGGCAACGCAGCAATATGCCCCTGCGCGGCCGGGACGAGAATTACACGCTGACGACAGAATTCCTTGATGCCGTTAACGGCGCGACCCGCCATCTGACCTTGCCGGATGGACGCAACCTGAAGGTCAAAATCCCTGCGGGCACGAAAGAAGGCCAAATCCTGCGGCTGCGCGGTCAGGGCGGACCGGGACAAGGCGGCGGGCCATCCGGTGATGCGCTGATTACGGTTTCGGTCAAGCCCCACGCCTATTTTGAACGCCGCGGCAATGATATTCACCTGACCCTGCCAGTGACAATCGCCGAGGCTGTGCTTGGTGGCCCGGTTCAGGTGCCAACGCCGCAAGGCCCGGTCAAGATGAAAATTCCGCCAAATTCCGACAGCGGAACAGATCTGCGCCTGCGCGGAAGGGGCGTTCCGGAACATGCAAAGCAAAGTGCTGGCAATCTGTATGCGAAACTTAGCCTTGTCGTCGGCGCGCAAGATGACGCCTTGAAAGCATTTCTGGCGGATTGGAAACCCGAAAAGCCTATCAATCCCAGAGCCGATATGGAGGAAAATCAATGATTAGCATCGATATTCTTGTCGCGCAGGTGTCCGGTTTGAACAGGCAGGACCTTGACCGCTGGATTATGAATAGCTGGGTCAGGCCAGACGAAGACGCGGGTAGCGTTGTGTTTCAGGAAATAGACGTTGCGCGTGTCAAATTGATCGTGGAGTTGCGCGAAAGCTTGGACATCAACGACGACGCCATGCCGGTCGTTTTGTCACTGCTGGACCAGCTTTACGATCTGCGCCGCCGTTTTCACGCCCTTGGCGAGGCCATCGCTGAAACCGCACCCGAAGATTTGCAGCGCGCGCTGGCACAGCGATTAGCACGGCAAACGGCGGACCCTATGCAATAATGCTACCCGCCAAAGGCGGCTTTCACATCGTCCCATTTTTTTCGGCGCGCCATACGCCTTGGGATGGCCTTGCGCCCCACCGCCGATACATTATCAAAACCGTTGTGTTCCATATTTCGAACACAGCAATTCTGTGGTTGATTCACATCAACACGTGCAGCCGCGATTCGGTAGATAATGGGGCCGATACTTGGGAAAGAGGATCGTCATGTTCAAAAAGATTTTAGTCTGTTTCGATGGCTCTGACCATGCAGTTAGGGCCGTGCAATTGGCTTCTGACATCGCCGGGAAATACGGGTCTGAATTGCAGATCGTGCACGTTCCTGAACTGCGCAATGACGCCGTCGCCGTCGGATCAGAGGTGATTTTCATCCCCGTCGACGAAGCCGAAATCCAAGCGCAAGCCGCCGAAGTGCTGGCAAGGGCCGTCGAGATCGCAACCGAGGCCGGACATGCGGCGGTGACAACACATGTCCTGCGCGGCACAGCGGCAGAGGCGATCTTGTTGCAGGCCAAAGAAACGGGCGTCGAACTGATCGTTGCCGGGCGCCGCGGCTTCGGAACGCTGCGCGGGCTGCTGGTTGGCAGTGTGTCGCAAAAGCTGACCACGCATGCAGAGTGCCCTGTTTTGACGATTCAATGAAACCCACATGAGTGAGACTTATCTATTGGCCCGCCTGACACCTGTAACAGGTGCAGGCGGGCTGTCTTGTTTTGGCCGCGATAGTGAAGCCGCATGACGGCCCAGCGCGCGGCAACGACGGCCCCCGCCACGCTGACCGCAACCGATGACGGCGTCAGAATCGCGGGAGCGCTGACGATTGACGCTGTGGCCATCCTGAACCGCACCAGCGCACAGTCTGCCGCGGTCATCGACGTAACCGATATGACGCACATGGATACAGCCGGCGCGTGGTACATCATCGACCTGCAGAATCTTGGAACCGGTACCAAGATCGTCGGCGCAACACATGTGCAGACGCAGTTGATTGAAACGGTGCGCCGCAATCTGGCCCCCGCCGCCGATGTGCCGCCTGCCCCGCATGGTATGATCGTCTGGCTAAGTGACTTTGGCCTGCGTGTCGCCACTGCGGGCCAGACCGCCAAAGAACTGCTCTCGTTTTTGGGTCAGGTCGTGGTGGCCATCGCCGGTATTTTATGGCGGCCCCGCCGTCTGCGCCTGACGTCGCTGGTGCATCAGTGCCAACAAGTCGGCCTGAACGCCGTGCCCATCGTGGCGCTGATGGCGTTCCTGATTGGCGTTGTCCTTGCGTTTCAGGGCTCTGCGCAGCTGCGCCAGTTCGGGGCAGAAGTTTTTGTCGTCGACCTGATCTCTATCTCTGTGCTGCGTGAACTGGGTATATTGCTGACAGCGATCATTGTCGCGGGTCGGTCCGGGTCGGCCTTTACCGCCGCCATCGGAACTATGAAAATGCGAGAAGAGATCGACGCCCTGCGCACCCTTGGCCTTGATCCGATTGATGTCCTTGTGGTGCCGCGCGTGCTGGCGTTGATTCTGATGCTGCCCGCGCTGGGATTCATCGCCGACCTGTCGGGCCTGATCGGCGGGGCCGTGATGTCGTGGATCGATCTGGGCGTGTCACCCGCCGTGTTCCAGGCCCGGCTGCTGTCCAACACGGACGTCTGGCACTTTGGAGTCGGCATGATTAAAGCACCATTCTTTGCGCTGATCATCGGTATTATCGGCTGTTATGAGGGCATGAGCGTCGGCGGCGACGCGGAATCGCTGGGCCGCCTGACCTCTACTTCTGTTGTGCTGTCGATCTTTATGGTGATCGTCATGGACGCGCTGTTTTCCATCTTTTTCGCGACTGTGGGCATCTGATGCCAGACGATATTTCAGATCACATCATCCGAGTGCGCGGCCTTGTTACGCGGTTCGGCACCCATACCGTCCACGACGGCCTCGACCTTGATGTCAAACGCGGTGAAATCATCGGTATCGTCGGCGGGTCCGGTACGGGCAAATCGGTGTTGCTGCGCGCCATCGTCGGCTTGCTGCAACCAGAGGCTGGCACTATCGAGGTCTTCGGCGAAAGCGTGCGTGACACGGGCGGCGACGCCTACCGCGACCTGCGCCGCCGCTGGGGTGTGATGTTTCAGGACGGTGCACTGTTCTCATCGCTGACTGTGCGGCAGAACGTCGAAGCGCCGATGCGTGAACAGCTTGATCTGCCGGACGCGCTGCGCGAAACGCTGGCGGGGATCAAGGTTCGCATGGTTGGCCTGCCAGAGGATGCGATGACCAAGTTCCCGTCAGAGCTGTCCGGCGGCATGCGCAAGCGGGCAGGTTTCGCCCGCGCCATTGCGCTGGACCCGGCGATCGTGTTTCTGGACGAGCCGACCGCCGGGCTTGACCCCGTTGGTGCCGCGGCCTTCGACACGCTGATCAAACAATTACAGGCGGCCCTTGGGCTGACGGTGTTCCTTGTGACCCACGACCTCGACAGTCTGAACGCGATCTGCGACCGTATCGCCGTACTGGCAGACCGCAAGGTTTTGGCCGTTGGCACAATGGACGACATGATGAAGGTCGATCACCCTTGGGTGCGCGAATATTTCCACGGTCCCCGCGCCCGCGCGGCCCTTGCATCCGCTGGAAAGGCAACCTGATGGAAACGCGCGCAAATTACATCCTGATCGGGGCGTCCACGCTGCTTGCAATTCTGGGCTCGCTTGGGTTCCTGATTTGGCTGGCCGGTGTGCAGTTGGACCGACAATATGCGACTTATGGCATCTATTTCGACGATGTCTCGGGCCTCGGTGCCTCTGGCGACGTGCGGTTCAACGGCATCGCTGTTGGCAGCGTCATCGGTCTGGAAATTGACCCGACTGATCCGTCCCGCGTTTTGACGACGGTCGAAATCGACGCCACCACGCCGATCCGCGCCAATACAGTCGCACAGTTGCAGTCCCAAGGCGTCACGGGCGTCAGCTATATCTCGCTGTCGGGCGGCACGTCTGATGCAGCGCAGCTGACCGCGGAAAACGGCGGCCTGCCCATCATCGCATCGCGTAGGTCCACGATGCAGGCCTTGGTCGAGGACGCGCCCGACCTTGTGACAGAGGCGACAGCTCTGCTGGAACAGTTCCGCGCCATGACCGGCCCTGAAAATCAGGCCCATGTGACAGCGATCCTGAGCAACCTCGACACCACCTCGGCGCGGCTGGACGAGGCGTTGAACGACTTTTCGGACATCACAGGAACGGTCAGCGATGCGACGGCACAAATCTCGGTATTTACCGACCGGCTGGACGGGTTGGCGGCCGCGGTCACGGGCACCCTGACGCAGGCCGGCGACACCTTGGCCGCCGTCACGCGGACGTTTGACACCGCGGATGCCGTGATGACGGACGCGGGCCCGGCCATCACGTCGGCCACGGCCGCCATCGCCAGCGTCGAGGCGATGCTCAATAAGGACGTGCCCGCCATCCTTGAAGACATCAAAGGGACCGCCGCGCAGGCCCGCGCCGCGATCATTGATCTGCACGACCGTTCCGGCACCGCGCTGGACGATTTGGCCGCGACGCCTGATCTGCTGAATGCGCGGCTGGTGGAACTGCAGCAGTCGCTGCTGGACGCCAATACTGCCTTTGCCGCCGTGACCAAGGCTTCGGATAGCTTCAACACGCTGGTCGACGGCGACGGCACGTTGATGGTCGAAGAGGCGCGCGACGTGCTGGCCGCAGCCCAGCGCACCATCGCAACAATAGAGGCGATCACGCAGGACGATGTCCCCGCCGTGGTGGCCGATATCCGCGCCGCAACCGCGACCGCAGCCGCCGCCGTTGACCGCATCGCGGCAGACGTGACCGCGGCGACGGGACGGATTGAGCCGATCACAGCCGATGCGCAGGCGACCCTGACCGCCGCACGCGACCTTGTCGTGCGGGCGCAAACCAGTCTGGACAGCCTTGATACCACGCTGACGGGCGCAGACGGCGCATTGGCGTCGGCGCAGACGGCGTTCGATTCGGCGAATGGCCTGATGCAGACCGATCTTGATCCCGTCCTGACGGACATCCGCACCGCTGCTGAAAGCATCAGCACGGCGGTTGATCAGGTCGCGGGCGACGCCCCCGCCATCACCGCCGACCTGCGCGCCCTGATTGCCCACGCCGATACCGTCGTGGCGCAGGTGCAAAGCGCCGTCGCGTCCAGCGCGCCCGGGATCGGCGACTTCGCCCGCACCGGCCTTCCGGAACTTTCGCGCCTTGCCTCTGACGCGCGGGGACTTGTGAATTCGCTCGATACCATGGTGCGCCGGGTGACGAATGACCCTGCCCGCTTCATCCTTGATGACCGCGTCCCCGAATACAGGAGATGACAATGACCCATCCGACACGCAGCCAACTGACGCGCCGAATGGCCCTTTTGGGCGGTGCCGCGTTTTTGGGCGGCTGCAGCGCGATTTCCGCCCTCGACGCGGCAACAACACCGCTTGATACCTATGACCTGCGCCCCGCATCAGGCGCACAGGCAGGCCCCCGCAGTGCGGCCACGCTGCTGGTCGCCCTGCCAGAGGCTGCGGCCCCCATCGGCACCGACCGCCTGATGATCCGGCCCGGCCCGGCATCCGTGACCTACCTGCCCGACGCACGGTGGAGCGACGATCTGCCCGTCGTGATCCAGTCGGTGCTGATCCGCAGTATTTCCGGCACCGGCCGCGTCGGCTATGCTGGGCGCACTGATGGCGGGCCGGTGGCGGATACGGTCCTGCTGGTGCGCATCGACACCTTCGAGGTTGAAGTCACAACCACAGACACCTTCGTCGCGCATGTGGACATCACGCTGACGGCCCTTGATGACCGCACGCAAGAGGTGAAGGCATCGCGCAGCTTTACGCAATCAACG
>CAWUXN010000401.1:0-3391 GCA_963926415.1 uncultured Loktanella sp. | reverse complement strand
GATGTGCTGGCATAGCTGGTAGCCCAGACCTCGCAAACCAGCTAGCCCGTTCCGCTATTTCAACTCCTCGCCCGAGATCATCCGCCTAGTGGGGATGATGTATGTCCGCTTCCCGCTGAGCCTGCGGAACGTCGAAGACCTGCTGTTCGAGCGCGGGATCGACATCTGCCACGAGACGGTGCGGCTGTGGTGGAACTGCTTCGCCCCGCTGTTCGCGGCGGACATTCGGCGGAAGCGCGTCAGTCGGATGAAGGGCTTCCGGCAGTCGCGCTGGCACCTCGACGAAGTGTTCGTGAAGATCAATGGCGAGCGGCACTACCTGAGGCGAGCCGTGGATCACGAGGGCGAGATCCTGGAGAGCTACGTGACGAGAAAACGTTACAGATCCGTGGCTTTGCCGTTCCTGAAGAAAGCACTGAAACGCCATGGCCGTGCTGAAGCGATCGTCACCGACGGACTAAAATCCTATCCTGCAGCAATGCGAGATCTGGGCAACGTCGATCGCAGAGAGATGGGGCGGGGCTCAACAATAGAGCCGAAAACTCGCACCTCCCATTCCGACGACGAGAGCGAGCGATGCTGCGGTTTCGACAAATGAAATCGCTTCAGAAGTTCGCTTCAGTCCACGCCAACGTCCACAACCACTTCAACCTGCAGCGCCACCTCGTCGACCGTCAAACCTACAAGACCTGCCGCTCGGCCGCTCTGGCTGAATGGCAGTCGCTCATGGGCTGATCGACGCGCCATCAAGACACGGCTGCGCCGATCGGAGACGAGTTGCGGTTAGACTGACGGCACCCCGCCATCTGCATGGCCGTAACCGTTATCTTCTGGCTCAATTAATCAGCTCTTGGCCTAGCTGACGCGGCGCACGGCCATCCTGATTGACGCTGTCCAATACAGCCGATAGTGAGTGAAAGATAACACAGCCGATAGTTCGTGAAAGATTCAGTGATGGGGCAGGCGTATAGTGCAGACATGCTAGCCAACCTGAAGATTCGACTGTCTGGTTTGATTATTTTGCTGGTGGCAGGTCTCGCTGGTGTTATTTTGCTGGTAACAGGTCCCGCTGCTGCTGACCATCGCGTCGTCGAGGGACACTGGTTCGAGGACCCCACCGGTGCCATGACGCTCGCCGAGGTTCGCGGAATGCCTTCGATCCCCTTCCGGGACAAGCTCAACCCGGGATTTGGCAAGGGATCCATCTGGGTCCGCTTGAGGATCGACCCTTCACATCTGCCGGCTGGGCGCGTGGCTAAGGATACGCTGATCCTGCGCGTACTATCGCCGCTCTCTCTGGAAGTACAGGTGCACGACCCGCTGGGGCGGAGAGAATCCGTCGCAACCGGCCTGCTTTTCAACCCTGACGTGGAGGTTGCGCCAGCAAGTTATCCAAACTTCGCGGTGCCGCGAGGGGAAGCCTCACGGGACGTGTGGCTGAAACTGTCCACCCACCATACACGCTATGCGCCTATAGAGGTATTGACGGTCGATGAATGGGTTGGAGAAGCGAGTTTTGAGGCGATCAGAGCAGCCCTCTATTTGACTTTTCAGGCTGCGATGATGTTGTGGATTTTCTTATGGTACATGCGCGAGCGGGATCGGATCCTTCTGCTATTCGGGCTCTACCTAGTGGGATCCCTCACCTACGCAGGCTTATTGTTGGGCGGGTTTCGGTGGCTCTCATTGTTGGCTTCAGTGCCGACGCTTGTGGATCCCATAGTCGATGGCGGGATCATTTTATCCACCGGCCTCATGATGCTGTGTTTTTATGGACTTCTGCGAGAATATCCTCTGTCGGTGCTGCTCACGCGCGCCATATTAGGGAGCGCGGCATTGACACCGCTGTTGTGGATCCTCTCCCTCGCCGGCCATCCGGAGTTGGGATTGCGCATTCTGGTGGGTCTGGGAGTACTGGTTCCGCTGCTGGGCTTGCTCGCTGTAGTGACGGGCCGGTTTGGCGAGAGTGCCGAGGCACCTATCGTCGAAATCCGTTGGCTGGCGATCCAGTGCGCCCTCTCCTTGGTGGCTACGGGCCTCAACGCTATTCATAGCTATGGTTTGACCTCGGGACTCTTGGCCACGCGCCATTTTGTGGGAGCCAGCGGTATTCTGATCAGCTTGCTGTTGCTGGCCCATGTGCAAGTCCGCAACAAGCGCACGAATGTCCTAAAGGCAAACGCCTTGGCAGAGCAGTATGCGAACAGAAAGAGGGTCGAGGAGCGTGATAGTTTATTGGCCATGCTGGCCCACGAAATCAAGACGCCCTTGTCGACGATCAAGGTCAGCCTGGCGCGGCTATCGGCCGTGCCCCCGGCGCTGCACCGCGCCGTTCGAGACATCGGGGGGATCGTTGATAGGTGCCTCCAATTGGGCCTGCTGGAGGGCGCGCATATCCAACTGAAGACAGAACCTTGCGAATTAGGCGAGGTTTTGGCGAGCGTAGCCGCGCGTCTTCAGTGTGCCGAGCGATTGGATTGGACCGAAGCCCAGACATGCATTCTGGACGTCGACCGAGGCCTGCTTGAAGTCATTCTGAGCAATCTGCTGGAAAACGCCGGGAAGTATAGCCCCGATGGCACGCCGGTAAAAGTGTCTTGCTGCCAACGCGTTTCTGGAGGCCAACAAGGCGTTGAAATTGCTGTCTCGAATTTCCCGGGCAAGGCCGGTTGGCCTGATCCGGAGCGTCTGTTCGAAAAATATTATCGCGCCAGCGCCGCAAAGAACACAAGCGGATCAGGGCTCGGTCTCTACGTCGCCGCAGGGATCGGCCAGATGCTGAGCGGTCGCGTCGAATATCGGCCCGTCGAGGAGCAGGTGCGGTTCGTAGCCTGGTTGCCATTGGCGCCGGTGGACGCTCCGGCATGAACCCTCTCGGCCTGTCGGTTCTGGTTATCGAGGACAATGACGACCTGCGCGAAACGCTGCTCGGGCTGATCACCGATCGCGGCTTTGAGGCTTCGGGCGTGCCCGCTGCCGAGGATGTCGATGACATCCCCGGAACGATGGCCGACATCTACATTGTGGACCTCAACTTGCCGGGAGAGGACGGCATGAGCCTGGCGCGAAGAATTCGCGCGGCACAGCCCGGGGCAGCGATCGTCATGACCACGGTCCGCACAGGTCTCGACCAGCGCATCGCCGGTTACGACAGCGGTGCCGACATCTACCTTCCAAAGCCCGTGGCTGCAGGGGAGCTGATTGCCTGTCTTGAGGCGCTCGCCCGGCGCTTGCTTGTCCGCCGGCCAGCCACGCTGGCTCTGACCCTCACGACCCGGCAACTGAGCGGATATCGCTCGTCCGTAATTCTTCAGCCTGGCGAGTGTCATGTCCTCGCCGCGCTGGCGCGCGCCTCGCAACGTACCCTGGAGCGTTGGCAACTGGAGCAGCT
>CAWUXN010000400.1:0-2791 GCA_963926415.1 uncultured Loktanella sp. | reverse complement strand
AGTGCATCAAGCCTACGGAGTAAGTCATGTTTTCCTTCCAACCCAACACGCGCATCAGACCGTCCCCATTTTTTGAGGCAGCAGTCGCAGATGGGTTGAAGGCAGCGAACGTCTATAATCGTATGATCATGCCCACGTCCTTTGGCGACCCCGAGGGCGAATACTGGCGTCTGATCAACGGCGTCTCGCAGTGGGATGTCGGGGTGGAACGGCAGGTGCAGTTGAGGGGGCCAGATGCCGCTCGGCTGGCGCAGATTCTGGCCGTGCGGGACCTGTCGACTTGCAAGATCGGTCAGGGTAAATATGTCGCGCTGTGCGATCATCGGGGCACGATCTTCAATGACCCGATCCTGTTGAAGCTGGCCGATGACCTCTTTTGGCTGTCCATCGCCGATAGTGATGTGGAGCTATGGGCCAGGTCCATAGCCGCTGAGCGTGGGCTGAACGTGGATATCTGCGAACCTGATGTTTCGCCCATGGCTCTACAAGGCCCAAAGGCCGAGGACGTAGTGGCGCATGTGTTGGGCGACTGGGTCCGTGGGCTGAAGTACTTCTGGTTTCGGGAAACCGAAATCGAAGGTATCCCGGTGGCCGTGCAGCGGTCGGGCTGGTCAAAACAGGGCGGGTTCGAGATTTACCTCAAGGATGGGACCGCGGGCACGCAGCTTTGGAACATCTTCAGAGAGGCGGGCCAACCTTGGGGCATCGGTCCCGGCGCACCTGCAACGCCAGAGCGTGTGGAAAGCGGGCTGGTGTCTGTTGGAGGCGATACCGACAATGACACCAACCCCTTCGAGGTGCGGTTAGAGAAATACGTCGATCTGCACGTCCCTAATGATACTATCGGCGTGGGCGCCTTACGTCGGATCAAGGCCGAAGGTGTCAAGCGCCACCAACTTGGCATTGTGCTGGAAGGCGACAAACCAGCGCCCTTAGGTGTGCGGCGCGAAGATGTGATGTTCAACGGCAGCCGCATCGGCATGATGACCAACTGCGTCTGGTCTTACCGAATGAAAGCCAACATAGGCTTTATCCTGATTGATGCCGCAGTTCCCATTGGCACCGAGGTAATTGTGGCCCGCGCGCACGGTCCGACGGCGGGGAAACTCGTAGATATTCCGTTCCTGTGATCCCAGAAAATTTCTCATTGATAGGGGACTTGCCCCGCAGCCCTTATGGCCGCCGGATGTTCTGGCTGGGTTTTTATGCTGCGATCCTGCTGGGATGGGCGGGCTTGATGAAGATGACGGCCTCACCCCTGCCGGGGCTGACGGCCGCTGAATACTGGGCCGCGTTGTGCACCTCAGCCGAAAATGTGGATCCCTTGGCACTATTTGCCATGTGGGGCTTGATGTCGGCGGCGATGATGCTGCCAACTTTCGTTCCCGCAGTGCGGGTGTTTAGCGAACTTGGATTTGTCCGAGCGACCAATGGGGCCAATATGGCGGCGCTCGTCGCGGGATATGGCGCGGTTTGGCTGGCATTTTCCGCCCTTGCGGCGGCATTGCAACTGGGGCTTGCCAAGGCGGGTGCGATGACCGGAGTGGGGCATACCCTGTCGCCTTGGATCTCAGTTGGACTTCTGGTGGCTGCTGGGATCTATCAGTTCAGCACCGCTAAAGAAGCCTGCCTGTCCAAATGCCGCCACCCATTGATGTTCTTCATGGAACATTGGGCGCCGGGGTTGACGCCAGCTTTCTCTATGGGCGCGCGTCTGAGCGTCTGGTGCGTTGGCTGCTGCTGGCTTTTGATGCTGCTGGGCTTGATCGGCGGCGCCATGAACCTTTTGTGGATGGGGGCCGCCACCCTGTTCATGGTTTTGGAAAAACTGCCCGAAATCGGGCGCTACCTGACCAAGCCGCTTGGCGCTGCTCTTGTGATCGGCGCCGTAACACAACTCGTCACTGTTTTCTCATCGGGAGGATGAAGATGTCCAAGGCCCTGCCGGAATGGCGCCTGAAAGGTGAACTAATCCTGAACTGCAATTGTACCGTGTTCTGCCCTTGCGTGGTCTCCTTGGGCAAGCACCCCCCGACCGAGGGTTACTGTCAGGCATGGATGGGCGTGCGCATCGACGAGGGCCATTTTGAGGGGGAGAACCTTGGCGGGCTCAACATCGGCATGGTGCTGGACATTCCGGGCAACATGGGGCGCGGCAACTGGAAAGCGGCCGCCTATATCGACGAACAGGCGTCTGAGACGGCCTATGACGGTTTGCTTGCAATCTTTTCGGGCAAGGCGCGTGGCACCACGGGCCTGTTTTCGATGCTGGTATCCGAGTTTCTGGGCGCGCAGCGCGCGCCCGTCGTCTTCGAAACCGAAGGCCGCAAGCGCCGCCTGATGGTGGGAAAATTCATCCAAGGCGAGGTCGAGCCGATCGGCGGCCCCGATCCCGACAAGGAAGTCATGGTCACCAATACCGGCTACTGGATGGGCTCCGACATTACCATCGCGACGGCCAACAAGGGCAAGGTGCGCGCGCATGGACGCGTTTGGGATTTCGACGGTCGCTCCGCCGAGATATGCCAAATCGACTGGCACGGACCAAGCTGATCATGCGTGCGCATTTTGACGAACCGCAGCCGGGCGCAGCCAATCATGTGGCCCTGTCGCCGCTGTCCTTTCTGCATCGGGCCGCGACGGTTTACGCCGATTTGCCTGCGACGACGCTGGGTGATCTGACCCACAGTTGGGCGCAGGTCGCGGGCCGCGTGCGGTCGGTCGCGGCGGCCTTGGCCGCGCGTGGCATTGTCCTGGGCGATACGGTGTCGGTCCTGTCGCCGAACCGGCC
>CAWUXN010000399.1:0-3573 GCA_963926415.1 uncultured Loktanella sp. | reverse complement strand
CAATGTCCGCCCTGATGCAGCGCCCGGTGAACGCCGACATCTCGACGTTGAAACTGGTGTTTTGTGGCTCTGCGCCACTGCCACTGGAACTGTACCGCCGCTTTGAAGAAGCCGCCGGCGTGACGATCTGCGAAGGCTACGGCCTGACAGAGGCGACCTGCCTTGTGTCGATCAACCCGCCTGCAGGTCGAAAAAAGGTAGGCTCGATCGGCATTCCCTTCCCT
Organism: uncultured Loktanella sp.; assembly: GCA_963926415.1. GTDB lineage: Bacteria > Pseudomonadota > Alphaproteobacteria > Rhodobacterales > Rhodobacteraceae > Loktanella. The sequence goes on along the minus strand of CAWUXN010000399.1, from coordinate 3,349 downwards.
TACACGCGTATCAAGATCATGGATGTCGAAAGCCATGTCGAATGCGGCGTCGACCAGATTGGCGAAATCTGCGTGTCCTCTCCCGGTATTTTCAACGGCAACACCTATACCGAGGCCGACAAGAACAAGAACCTGTTTTATGCTGGCGACGATAACGCGGCGCAGTTCCTGCGCACGGGCGATCTGGGCCGTGTCGATGCGGACGGCTATGTCTGGATCACGGGCCGCGCCAAGGATCTGATCATCCGCGGCGGACACAACATTGATCCCGCCGAGATCGAAGAGGCGCTGGCTGGCCATGAGGCTATCGCCTTTGCCGGTGCTATCGGCCAACCGGATGCCCACGCTGGCGAATTACCCTGCGTCTATGTCGAACTCGTCGATGGTGCCAAAGTGACTGAGGCAGATCTACTGGAATACGCCAAAGCGCATATCCACGAACGCGCCGCGCATCCCAAGCATCTGGAGATCCTGGACGAGCTGCCAAAGACCGCCGTCGGCAAGATCTTCAAGCCGGACCTGCGCAAAAGGGCAATCGCCCGCGTCTATGACAAGGCGCTGACGGACGAAGGCGTCGCCGCCCATGTGGAGACGGTGACAGAGGACAAAAAACTCGGCCTTGTCGCCAATATCACCGGCAGCGCCACCCCGGACCAGATTTCGGCGGTCCTCTCCAAGTACACTGTCGCATGGAGCCATGCTGACTGACCAGGCGCACTTCCCTTTTCATTTGGCCAAAAACACCCCCGCCGGAGGCTTCCCCGTGACGCCTCCGGTGCTTTTGCAATTGCAGTGCGCGCGCGTGTCCGCCCATGAACGTCAATCGGCCTTGCCAGCGCGTAGCGCGGCATGAATGGTCGCCTCACACCGCTTGGAAAGGCCGCCCTATGCTTTGGTTCGCGATTGCCTGTCAGATGGGGCTTTGTACCGACCGCCGTCCGCCACCGACGACGGAGCCTTATCTTATTCAAAGTGACGGTGGGGGGCAGTTGATCAGTGCAGAAGCTGACCGTGCTGATCTGCTGAAATGGGGTGGGCGCGTTGAAATTCGCGGGTTTTGCCGTTCAGCCTGCGTCATTTTCACGACCCTGCCGAATGCCTGCCTTGGTGCTGGTGCATCTGTCGGTTTTCATGGATCAAATGTGAATGCCGGTCCAATCGGCAATCAGCAGATGGCCCGGTATCTTCGCGGCGAGGCAAAGCGCCGCTTTGTCGCCGAATGGCAGTACATTCCAACGACCGAGATCCATAAGATAAAGGCGGTGGACTACGTAAAACTCGATCCGCAGGTCAAAATCTGCAAAGACTGATCTCTAAAACGTCGGCGGCGTGCAGGCGCTGATGACTTCGCAGTCGTCTTCTCCGACGTTGCGAAACCGGTGGGGCAGGCGGCTGTCGAAAATATAGCCGTCGCCGTGCTCCAGTACGGCCACGTCGCCGTTAACCGTCACCTCGACCTGGCCCTTGACCACAATTCCTGCTTCCTCGCCTGTGTGGCTTAGCCACTCCGGGCCGGTGTCGGCCCCAGGGGGGTAGGTTTCATGCAGCAGTTGTAGCGCATGTTCCGACGCGCGTCCCAGTTGGCGCAGCGATACATGCGGACGCGGATTGGCGTCCTGCGGTGCAATTTCGTGAAACTGATGCGCCTTGAAAAAGTAGGCTGGTTTGTCGGTATCTGCGTCTGGCGGGCTGAAAAAGTCTGCCATGCTGATCGGGATCGCATCCAGCAAGGATTTCAGCGACGCGACCGAAGGCGAGGTTTTGTTCTTTTCAATCAGGCTGATGGTGCCGTTCGTCAGCCCCGCCCGCGCGGCCAGTTCACGCTGAGACAGCCCATGTTCTTCGCGCAGGCTGCGCAGCCGCTCTCCGATGTCCAACGCGTTCCTCCTAGCAGCCCGCCCCCGCGCAGGTGCCGGGGCAAGGCGCATTAAGGGGCGCTGAGTGATGTATATTCAAGCGAAATCTGATAAAGGTCGCTGAGCGACAAAACGTGACGCAAAATGGAACGAAATCTCCTTTTGACAATTATATTAAACACGAGGCAATGATTTACTACACACCCCTTGGCCCGCAAAGGACCGCGCGCATGTCAACGAACATCAAGACCAGCAAGTCCAAGATCAAACCCGCAAAGGCTGCAGCTCAAGCGTCTCGTACCCCGTTGACCGTGGTTCCGGATCTGCCAGTTGAAGAGCATACGAATGCTGCCTTGCTGCGCCGCCGGACGCAGGCCGTGCCGCGCGGCGTCGCCTCTGCCGCGCCGATCTTTGCCAGCTACGCTGAGAACGCGGAACTGTGGGACGTCGAAGGCAACCGCTTTATCGATTTTGTCGGTGGCATCGCCGTACTGAACACCGGCCACCGTCACCCGCGCGTCGTGGCCGCCGCCAAGGCGCAGGAAGATCTTTACACTCACACCTCTTTTCAGGTCGTACAGTACGAACCCTATGTCGCGCTGGCCGAACGCCTGAACGCGCTGGCCCCCGGCGATCACCCGAAAAAGACGCTGCTGGTCACGACTGGCGCAGAAGCGGTCGAGAACGCCGTCAAAATCGCCCGCGCGGCGACCGGGCGTCCCGGTGTCATCGCTTTTACCGGCAGCTATCACGGTCGCACCCTGCTGACGCTGGGCCTGACCGGCAAGATCAGCCCCTACAAAAAAGACGTCGGCCCGTTCCCGTCCGACATCTATCGCGCGCCGTTCCCGAACGCCCGCGACGGCATCACCGTGCAGGACGCGCTGACAGCGCTGAACAACCTCATGCTGACCGACGCGCAGCCAGAGCGCATCGCCGCCATCATCATTGAACCCGTTCTGGGCGAGGGTGGCTATACCCCAGTTCCGTTCGAGATGATGCAGGCCCTGCGCGCCCTGTGCGATAAGCACGGCATCATGCTGATCGCGGACGAAATTCAGGCGGGCTTTGGCCGGACTGGCAAGTGGTTTGCGATTGAACATTCCGGGGTTGTCCCTGACCTGATTACGGTAGCGAAATCCATGGCGGGCGGTTATCCCATCGCCGGTGTCATTGGCCGCGCCGATGTGATGGACGCGATGATCCCCGGCGGGCTTGGCGGCACATATGGCGGTAACCCCGTCGCCTGCGCCGCAGCGCTCGCCGCTATTGACGTGATCGAAGAAGAAGGCCTGCTTGAACGGTCCACTGAGATTGGCGATCACTTCAAGGCACGCTTTGCCGAAATCGGTGCCCGCGCAGCCCCGTTCCGCTTGTGGGATATCCGTGGTCTGGGCGGCATGGTTGCGGTCGAGTTCGTGACCGACTTCAATACCGCCGCCCCCGACGCGGACCTGACCAAGCGCGTCATCGCACACGCCTTGCAGCGGGGC
>CAWUXN010000398.1:0-3375 GCA_963926415.1 uncultured Loktanella sp. | reverse complement strand
CCAACTATGCGGGGGCGGGCCATTGTTTCACTTGTGCTGATATCAGCGGTTGGCATCCCAGTCTCGGCCGGGCGTCACGCCGTTTTCGCGCAGCGCGTCAAAGTAGGCGGACAGCACGATCTTGCCGTCGTCACCCGTCTGCTCGAGCCAAGGGGCAACAATATCGGGCAGACCGTCGGTCCACTTCGCTTTTTCCTCGGCGGCCAGCTCATGAACGGTCAGACCTGCGGCCTGCATTTCTGTCATCGCCTTCTCTGCCAACTCGCTGACATAGTCGCCATGCGCGGTCGAGGTGACTGCAGCGGCGGCCATGAACGCCTCTTGCACCGGGGCGGGCAAGCCATCGTAGAAGTCCTTGTTCGCCGCGATCGCGCCGAAATACATCGACCCGATGCCGACGCGTGTCAGCTCTGGCGCGACTTCGTAGACGCGGGTCGGCAGGATACCGGATGCAAACGACAACGTCCCCTCGGTCACGCCGGTCTGGATGTTGGTGTAATAGGTCGTCAGCGCGCCATCGACTGGCGTGGCCCCGGTGCCCTGCAGCCAGTTGGCCGAGGTACCCGGCGCGTTCAGCTTGCGGTTCTGCAGATCGGCCATCGTGTTGACCGGAAAGTTGGCATAAATGTCATAGCTGTCGGTGATCAGCGACGACAGTGGCACCATGTTCTGTGCGGTCCAGCTATCGTGCAGGGCGGGCAGGTTCGCAGACAGATCGTCAAAGATCTTGATCAGCAGCTTGTGGTCTTCGGTCGCGAACGGCGTGAAATAGGTCACGTTCTGCAGCGGCATCGCTGCCCCTTCCCAGACCGTGCCGACCATACCGACGTCGACGATGCCGTCGCTGACAGCGGCGCGTGTGTCGGTGAATTTATACAGCGTACCGCCGTAGGCCTCGTTCCAGTCAACCTTGTATTCGCCCTTTTCCGCAAGGATTCGGTCAACCTCTGGCTGGAATGCGTTCTTCATCGCATAGACCCAGATGTTCGCCTCGGGGTGGCTGGAACCGATGTTTACGGTAACGCTTTCCTGCGCAAAGGCAGCCGTTCCCGTCAGCAGCGTCAGCGCCGTGGTGGTGAAGAGTGTCCTGATCGTCATGGTATTCCTCCCTTGTGGGCCGATTGGCCCTGTTTAGTCCTGTAGCTTATTCAGCCCCCGCAGCACCCGTTCCGGTGTGAACGGCATCGACGTCACCTCCCCCCCGAACGGACGCAGCGCGTCGTTGATTGCGTTCATTACGGCCGCCGCCGCGCCAGCGGTTCCGGCCTCTCCCGCGCCTTTCGCACCCAGCTCACTTTCGAGCGTGGGCGTTTCAACGTGGGCGATGATCATGTCGGGCATTTCGCCCGCCATTGGGACAAGGTAATCGGCCATAGAGCCGTTCAGCAGCTGGCCTCCGGCGTCATAATGCAGTTCTTCAAACAGGGCAGCACCCAGTCCCTGCACGATGCCGCCACGAATTTGTTCATCCACCAACTGCGGGTTGATGACACGGCCGCAATCCTCAACGCACCAATGCTTTAGCAGTTTTACGTTGCCGGTGTCGGTGTCCACCTCAACATAAGACGCCTGCACGCCGTTGGTGAAAGCAAAGGGATAGTCGGAGGGCGTATAGTGCCGTGTCTGCACCAGCTCGCGCGGCAGTCCCTTGGGCAGAGTGTCGCCCCGGAAATAGACGATGCGGCCCAGTTCAGACAGCGGCATTCGGTCGGCCCCATCCGCCATATCCACCACCGCGCCATCGCGGATGTCCAGCGTGTTTGGCGTGCATTGCAGCATCGCGCCTGCGACCTCGAGGATCGCGTTCCGTAGCGCCTTGGCGGCCTGCAACGCAGCCTCGCCGCCGATGCCCGCGCCGCGTGACGCCCATGTGCCGCCGCCGTAAGGCGTGGACTGGGTGTCGCCAGTGACGATACGGACCTGCGCTGGCAATACACCGACGCCTTCGGCGACGATCTGGGACAGCATCGCTTCGGTGCCCTGCCCTTGTTCAGTGACAGACGACGCCGCAACAATACTGCCGTCCGGATCCATCCGCACGGTGCAACCGTCCTGCGCCGAAATGCGCGCGCCGCCGATGCCATACATAAAGGGCGACGGGTTGGTCAGCTCGATGAAACTGGCGATACCGATACCGCGCACGACGCCGCGAGATTTCGCCTCAGCCTGATCAGCGCGGAGGGCGTCGTAATCCATCAGGTCCACCAGCTTGGTCAAGCTGGCGTGATGGGACAACCCTTCGAAACGCATTTTGGCAGGGGATACGGCAGGATAAGCGTCGTCAGCAAACATGTTGCGTCTGCGGATTTCGACCGGGTCCATCCCGAGGGCGGCGGCGGCCATATCAACCAGACCTTCGGTCACCGTGACGGCGATGGGATGACCCACGGCGCGATACTGACTAGTCGGCGTCTTGTTCTGGAACACTACTGTGGTCTTGGCGCGGTAATTCTTGAAATCATATGGCCCGCCGCACAGGTTCACGACCTGATTACCCTCGATCGCAGAGGTGCGCGGATAGACCGAATAAGCCCCAATTGCCGTCCAGTCATCGATATCGAATGCGAGGATCTTGCCATCCTCTGCCACTGCTATCCGGCCCCAGATTTCGTGGTCGCGAGCGTGAATGTCGGTGGTGAAGCTTTCTAGGCGGTCCGCAATGAACTTGACCGGGCGTGCCATGATCTTGGCAATTGCAGCGGTCGCGACCTCGTCCGGATAGATGTGAACCTTGATACCATAGGACCCGCCCACGTCGCCGCAGATCACCCGCACGCGGGATTCCGTCAGGCCAAGGTGTTCGGCCAAGACGACCTGAATCATATGAGGTGCCTGCGTTGCGTGCCACGCGGTCATCTGCCCTTCGCCCGGGTTCCAATCCACAAGGATCGAACGGGGCTCCAACGTGACGCCGGTATGCCGCCCCGTCTTGAAATGCGCCTCGATCACCTTGTGCGCGCCGGCAAAGGCAGCTTCAACGTCGCCTTCTTCATGGCTGCGCTCAAACGCGAGGTTGTCGCCCATCTCGGGGTGTAAAATCGGTGTCGCATCATCCTGCGCGGTCATCATATCGGTTACCTCTGGCAGAGCGTAATAGTCGACATCCACCAGTGCCGCGGCTTCCTCTGCCGCAAGGCGCGTGCTTGCGACAACCGCCGCGACGGGTTCACCGACCCACGCAGCGCGGTCCACGGCGATGGCATATTCTGGGGGCGATTTCAGCCCCTTCAGGTGCGCCAACACGCCGACCCACGGCGTGCAGACCTCCGCGATGTCGGCACCCGTAAAGACCCGCAGCACACCTTTGACGGCCAACGCCTCGGTCGCGTCGATGCCCGTGATTTTAGCATGGGCATAAGGACTGCGAACAAACAC
>CAWUXN010000397.1:0-3281 GCA_963926415.1 uncultured Loktanella sp. | reverse complement strand
CGCAGGGGTTTAAGGGCCTGATCGCATGGCGCGTGCTACAAGTTTTGGCGGGTGGCACGCTGATTTTGGCGGTCTTTGCCGCCGTGTTCCTGCTGTTTCCGCCTCACAGGCAAGGTTTGGCGACAACGCTGGCGGGGGTTGTCGCCGTGCTGGCCCCGACGGTTGGTCCGATCATCGTGGGGTGGATCACATCGACCTATTCTTGGCACTGCCTGTTTTTGGTCAATGCCGTGCCGAGCATCCTTGCCGTGCTGGTCGCGGCGTGGCTTGTTAATGCCGCGCAGCCGCAACTGCGCCAGATTCGCCAGGTCGATTGGCTATCGCTGGCAGGCATGGCACTGGCTCTTGCGGCGCTAGAGATCGCACTGAAAGAGGCACCGTCACGTGGTTGGTTGTCGCCGCTGATGCTGGTATTTCTTGCCGTCAGTGCCGCTAGCGGCACTGGTTTTATCTGCAGCAGCTTACAGCACGCCAGCCCGGTCGTCGCGCTGCGCAGCTTCAATGACCGGCGTTTCACGATCGCCTGCATCTTGTCCTTTGTGCTGTGCTTTGCCTTTTTTCCTCGATCGGGCCGGGGATGAGCGTCTGTTTCAGACGCCGCGCACGGATTACGATCAGATTTTCTGGCAGCAGATTGTGCGCGGCCTTGCGATCATGTTTTGCCTGCTGCCGCCGACCCGCATGGCGCTGGGTCATTTGACGGACGCGCAGGTGCCTGACGCCATCGGTGTGTTCAATCTGATGCGCAATTTGGGCGGGGCGATCGGCCTTGCGTTGATCGACACGCTGATCTTTGCGCGCGGCCCGGTGCACGCGGCGGACCTGACCGCGCGGCTGGCATCCAGTGACGCAGGCGCGGCCAGCTTTATCGGCATCCAGCCCGCCCTGCTGAGCAGCGGGTCACCTTCGGTGGCGCAGCAGGCGATGCTGGCCCCGTTGCTCGAGAGGGCATAGTTGACTATGGCGGGAACGACGCATGGATGATGATGACAGTCGTGATGGCCTTCGCGCTGATCTGCATCCCCTTTGCGCGGCAGGGTGTCACGCCACAAAACCCCCTAAGAATAGAGCCTGATCTTGGCCAGAATTTTACATGGTCTTTGTTGAATGTGACACGTAAACTCGTCGTGAAATTGGACCGAGGATGAGCATGTCAGAAAACTGGATCGACCGCTTTCCCAGCCTTGCGGCCTTGGCACCTGACATTCGTGATACGCTGGTGAACGAAAGCGCCATTGTATCAGTCCCAAAGGGCACACGAATCTTTGGTCCGGGCCAGTCGCCAGAGAACCTGCTGCTGTTGCTTGATGGGGCTGTGCGGGTGCATCAGACGTCGGAACAGGGGCGGGAAATCGTTTTGTACCGCGTGAGCGCTGGCGAAAGCTGCGTGTTGACGACAGCCTGCATGCTGGCGCACGAGGATTATTCTGCCGAAGGCCATGCTGATACCGATGTGCGGGCCGTCGCGATCCCCCGTCGGGTCTTTGACGATCTGGTGTCGCGGTCCATACCGTTCCGCAACTTCGTCTTTGCCGCTTATTCGCAGCGCATCACCGATTTGTTTCATGTCATCGAAGAGATCGCCTTTCAGCGCCTTGATATTCGGCTGGCTCAGCGCTTACGCGTTCTGGCGGGTGACGAAAATGAGGTGCGCACGACGCATCAGGATCTTGCCGTCGAACTGGGTTCAGCGCGCGAAGTGATCTCTCGGCAGTTGCAGGAATTCCAGCGGCGCGGTTGGGTAGCGCAGTCGCGCGGGCGGATCACGCTGCTTGATTCGGCAGCGATTGCCGGATTGGCAGAGGCCGCTTAGCACATATTTTCGGTTATGTCGCCCGTTGGTGACAAGGTCACCGACGGTGCGGTTATGATACTCTATTGGTGAGTCGCAACACACAGAAGGATCTGACCGATGACACATAATGTTGGCACTACTGATCGCACCTTGCGCCTGATTGCAGGACTGATCCTGCTGGCGTTGACTTGGATCGCACCAATTGCAGTCTTTCACGGCGCAACAGCCGTATGGATCGTGACGGTCGTCGGCCTAATCATGGTCGGCACTGCTCTGTTTCGCTTTTGTCCGCTGTATCGCCTGCTGGGCATGAACACCTGTGAGGTGAAATGATGGAAACCGCGTTCACTCCTTGGCAATCGCTGGGCGGCGGTGCCCTGATTGGTCTGTCCACTGTCCTGCTGATGGGGCTGCATGGCCGTATCTTCGGCGCGACGGGCATACTGACCGGGCTGATCGCGCCGGCGTCACGGTCCGATTTTGCATGGCGGGCCATGCTGATGCTTGGCATGGTCAGCGGCCCGCTGCTGGTGCTGGCGCTAAGCGGCAGCTTTCCCACGGTTGATGTGCCAGTCTCGACCCCGATGCTCGTGTTGGGCGGTCTGCTGGTCGGCGTCGGCGTGACCTTTTCCGCCGGTTGCACATCGGGTCACGGCGTCTGCGGGCTCGCCCGTCTGTCGCCCCGCTCATTTGCCTCTGTCCTGACATTCATGGCGGCGACTGCGGTTACCGTTTACATCATTCGCCACGTCATCGGAGCCTGAGATCATGCGCTACCTCTCTCTTTACTTAACTGGCCTGATTTTTGGCACTGGCATTTCTATCTCCGGCATGGCCAACCCGGCCAAAGTGCTGAACTTCTTTGACGTTGCAGGCACCTGGGACCCCAGCCTTGCCTTCGTCATGGGCGGGGCGGTGATTGTCACCTTCCTTGGCTATCGCTTTGTGTTGAAGCGGCCCATGCCGGTGATGGCGGATCGTTTCCACCTGCCGACTAGCCGCGTTATTGATACGCGTCTGCTTGGTGGCTCTGCAGTGTTCGGGATCGGCTGGGGAATCGCAGGCTTTTGCCCCGGCGGTGCTCTGCCGGCGCTGGGCACTGGAACACCCGCCGTTTTCATCTTCGTTGGCGCATTGCTGGTTGGTATTCTGCTGGCACGCGCCATCACTACCAAGCGCACCCCTCGCGCTTTGACCGCCTGAAAAGGATCTGAAAAATGACTAACTTTCCCGTTGATATGACCGTCAAACCTGAAGTCACCGCGTTCTTTGACGAGGCGACGAACACCATCAGCTACGTCGTCAAGGACCCAGCCTCTCCGTCCTGCGCGATCATCGATAGCGTGATGGACATCGACTATGCCGCCGGGCGCATCACCTATGACCACGCGGACAAGATGATAGCCTTTGTGCGCGATCATGACCTGACGTTGGAGTGGCTGATTGAAACGCACGTCCACGCCGACCACCTGTCTGCCGCGCCCTA
>CAWUXN010000396.1:0-3572 GCA_963926415.1 uncultured Loktanella sp. | reverse complement strand
TTTCGCGACGATACCGCACCTTACCTGACCGAACCTCGCGGCCGCTGGGTCGGTGCGGGGATCGTCGTGGCACCGCGCACGACCGATCAGGTCGCGCAGGTTATGCGTTTTTGCCATGAACGGCGCATCGGCGTGGTCCCTTATAGCGGCGGCACTGGGCTGGTCGGTGGGCAGTTGATGGGGCTGGGCGCTGTGCCGCTCGTGCTGTCGCTTGAACGGTTGACGGCAATACGCGCGATTTATCCTAGCGAATCCGTGCTGGTGGCTGAAGCGGGCGCGATCTTGGCAGACGTTCAGCATGCGGCCGAAGACATCGGACGTCTTTTCCCGCTGTCGCTCGCGTCCGAAGGATCGGCGCGGATCGGCGGCTTGCTGTCCACTAATGCGGGCGGCGTGAATGTGCTGCGCTATGGCAACGCCCGCGCCCAGTGTCTGGGGCTAGAAGTCGTGCGCCCGGACGGCAGCATCTGGCATGGGCTGTCGCGCCTGCGTAAGGATAACACCGGATACGATCTACGCGACCTGATGATCGGTGCCGAAGGTACGCTGGGCATCATCACCGCCGCCGCCTTGCGCCTTGTCCCGCAACCCGTTGGCGTTGGGGCTGCCTTGCTGAGCGTGCCGTCCCCGGCCGCGGCGCTTGATCTGCTTGCGTTGGCCCAGTCGCGGCTGGGTGACGGTATTTCCGCGTTCGAGATGATCCACCGTCAGGGCCTGAATTTTCTGGAAGAGGTGGGTCCGGCCTTCAAGGCACCTTTTGCCGCGCATCCGGACTGGATGGTCTTGATCGACATCGGCCTGCCCGCTGGGCTCGCCCCTGACGCGGCGCTGGAAACTTTGTTTGAAGTCGCGGCAGAGGCAGGGCTGGTCACCGACGGCGTGATCGCCCGGTCCGGCGCGGACCGCGACGCGTTTTGGCACATCCGCGAGAGCATCCCAGAGGCGAACCGGCGGATCGGCTCTATCTCTTCCCACGATATATCCTTGCCGCTGAGTTTTGTGCCGGATTTCATCGTCGAAGGTGGCAAGCGGCTAGCAGAGCTGGGGGATTTCCGGATCAATTGCTTTGGCCATCTGGGTGATGGTAACCTGCACTACAACGTCTTTCCTCGCCCCGGCGAAACGCGGGAAGATCATGATGACAAACGGGCGGCGATCAAGGATTGTGTGCACGATTTGACCCACGAAATGGGTGGGTCTGTCAGCGCAGAACACGGTATAGGGCGTTTAAAGGTAGGCGATCTGGAGCGCTATGGCGATCCGGCCAAGTTGGAGATGATGCGCGCGATCAAGTTGGCGCTGGACCCGTGCGGCATCATGAACCCCGGCGCTGTGCTGCGCGACTTAACCACCAGTTAAGGTTTGCGGGACATAAGGGCTTTAGAAAGCTGGTGAATCACCGGATTTCCTCCCAGGTCAGAAGACCTATGTTTCGACCTTCGAAAAAGGTCTTGCCGGAAAATCTGGCGCAGCGGTCTGAGGCTCGTGTAGCGGCAGCGTGGGTTTGAATGCCAACGCTGCCGCAGTGGGTCAGTGTCCGTCGTAGGAACATAGCGCATGGACATCCATGCCAAGCGCTTCCAGCTTCGCCCGTCCACCTAGTTCCGGTAAGTCGATGACAAATGCGCAGCCTGTCACTTCCGCGCCAAGTCGTTCGACCAGCTTGATCCCGGCCTCTGCCGTGCCGCCAGTGGCCAGCAGATCATCCACGATCAGTACTCGCTCGCCCGGTTTCAGAGCGTCATCGTGGATCTCGACGATCGCCTCGCCGTATTCCAGCGTATAAGCTTGTTCGAGGCATTTGGCTGGCAGTTTGCCCTTTTTGCGGATCGGAACGAAGCCGACGGACAGTTGATGCGCAATCGCACCGCCCAGGATAAAGCCGCGCGCTTCCAGCCCGACAACGCGGTCGATTGGTTGGCCAGCATAGGGGTGGAGCAACTGATCGATTGCCATACGGAACCCGCGCGGATCGGCAAACAGGGTCGTCACATCGCGGAACATGATACCTTCGTGCGGAAAGTCGGGGATCGTTCGGATATAGTCCTGAACGGTTTTCATGTGTTGTCCTTTGGGTTCAGAACGCGGCCCGCGACCGCGTCGAGTTTTGCCACCAACGCGGGCGCGCGCCGGTCGGGGGGGCCATGGTCGCATGGGCCAATGCCTGATCTCAGCCGCCGGTGCAAGCTTTGGGCAGAATGGACGCCAGCGCGATGACCATGTCGCGCGCCTTGATGCCGTTGCCTTGCAGGGTCCTGATCACGTCGGCTTCATCGACGGCCCCGTAGTCTTGGTGCCAGCTCCCTTAATCAGTGATCATCGCGATGGATGTATAGTGCAGCTCTGCTTCGCGCGCCAGTTTCGCCTCTGGCATGTTGGTCATGCCAATCAAATCGCAGCCCCAGCTTCGTTATATCAGGCTTTCGGTGCGGGTGGAAAACTGCGGACCTTCCATCGCCAGATAGGTGTCGCCATCGTGGACGCGGATGCCGGCTGAGCGGGCGGCGGCGACGCAGGCTGCGGATAGGTCCGGGCAGACTGAGTTCGCGACGCTGACATGTGCGACTCAGCCGGTCCCAAAGAACGACTTTTCCCGCGCAAAGGTGCGGTCAACGAATTGGTCAACGATGACGAAGTCGCCGGGGGTCATATCTTCTTTGAAACTGCCGCAAGCGCTGATGCTTACAAGGTGCGTCACGCCCAGCCGCTTCATCGCGTCGATATTCGCGCGGTAAGGAACAGTTGTCGGGCTGTGAACATGGCCGCGCCCGTGGCGCGTCAAAAGGCCAACGGCACACTGCCCAGCGTACTGGTCAGCACCGCATCGGATGGTGCGCCCCATGGGCTGTCGACCTGCGTCCAAGCGGTGTCCGCCAGATCGGGAATGTCATAAAGACCGGATCCGCCGATGATGCCAAATCTACCTTGCATGAACGCGCCTCCGGTTTTGCACCACCGCTTTGTGACCCTTGCGCCGCGGCAGCGCAACCGTGCACCGCAGGGCGGGGTGACAATCGGGCCCGGCTGTCGTAGGGGCACCCAACACTTGTAGTATTAGGATGTCCCATGGCCCCTCGCGCCCTACTGGCAAGTTTTGCCGACAGCATTGCCCTGACCGACCCAAGCGCGCCCCTGAACGCCAGCCGCCTGCGGATTGAAGTGCTGTCAGGTCTGACCGTTGCGCTTGCGCTGGTCCCAGAGGCGGTCGCCTTTGCCTTTGTCGCCGGGGTGCCGCCGTTAGTGGGCCTTTATGCGGCCTTCATCGTGGGACTGATCACCGCCGTGTTTGGCGGACGTCCGGGCATGATTTCAGGCGCAACAGGCGCGCTGGCTGTGGTGATAGTCAGCTTAGTGTCGCTTCACGGGGTGGAATATCTGTTTGCTACCGTCGTTCTGATGGGCCTGATTCAGATCGTCGTTGGCGTCATGCGCTGGGGCAAATTCATCCGTCTTGTGCCGCATCCGGTCATGCTCGGTTTTGTGAACGGTCTGGCGATCGTGATCTTCTTGGCGCAGCTGGGCCAGTTTAAGGTGCCCGGCACGGCAGAAGCCGCTGGTCACGGTATGTCAGG
>CAWUXN010000395.1:0-5421 GCA_963926415.1 uncultured Loktanella sp. | reverse complement strand
CGCCCAAACCCGCTATAATAAGACGCTGCGTGCGAAAATTTGTCGGCCAACCTACAGTATGTTCGACAGCTGCATGCGGCAGCCCTTCTTTGTCCCAATGGGTGCCATAGCGCGCATAGGCATCCAGCAGCCCGTTGGCCTCGGCCTTCTCGGTCTCGGTCAGGCCATCGGGGTCATAGCCGAAGTCGGCGGCGTGAAAGGACAGCGACAATTGCGGATGGTTGGACGCGCAATGATAGCACTCGCGGTTGTTTTCCATCGTCAGCTTCCAGTTGCCTTCTTCGATGATGTCCTGCTCAAAGGCGACCTTGGCGTGGCGTAGATCATAGGGTGCCAGACGCGGCTCCATGATGTTGGCCAGTTCTGCGATGTCTTCGGGCGGGTTGTCTGACAGGCACGCATACAGGATGCCGCCCACGTCGCGCAGCGCCACAGGTTTCAAATGGTGCAGATCCTGTTCAAAATCGATGCCCATATGCGGTGCCAAGGCAAGGGCACCGTTAAGGTCATAGGTCCATTGATGATAGGGGCAGACGAGCTTGCCCACGACGGACCTGCCCGGCGGCACCAATCGCGCGCCGCGATGCGAACAGACGTTGTGAAACGCGCGCAACTGGTCGTCGTCGTCCCGCAGTATCACGATCGACGCGGCCCCGACATCCAACGCCATCACGTCACCGGCCTCTTGGACATCGCAGGCAACGCCTACCGCGATCCAGTGCCGCGAAAAGATTGTTTCGCAGTCAGCGGTGAATGCATCCTGCCCGATGTAAAGCGCGGCTGGCAGCGTATGCCCCGGACGCCGCGCGGCAAGAAAATTTGCAATTGAAGCTGGACCCGAACGTTCATCAAACATAGTTTTATACCTCATAATTGATGCAATTTAGTGTTGCGTCAATCAATCTGACAATGGCACAAAGACAGCACGCATCCATAACTTCAAGTAATGTATCTGGGCCAAAGCCGCGTTATGCGCGCGTCTGTATGGTCTCAAGAGGACCCTCTAAGTCATGCATCGATTACGCCGTTCGCTTCCATCCCTGACCGCATTATTCGCATTTGAAGCCGCTGCGCGGCTTGGCAGCTTTACCCAGGCCGCCGCCGAATTGGGCGTCACGCAGGCCGCTGTCAGCCGACGCATCGGGGCGTTGGAGCAAGACATCGGCCGACAGCTTTTTGAACGGCGCAATCGGCGTGTTTGTTTGACAGAGCCCGGTCAGGAATTGTTTGCAACCGTGGCCACCGCCTTTGGCAATCTTGCCGATACGGTGCACATCCTGCGCACCCCGGCGTCAAAGCTGACGGTCGCGGTCTCTGTGGCGTTTGGCCATTTCCGTCTGCTGCCGCTACTAACATCGTTCCGCGACACCGAGCCGGACATCGACCTGCGCGTGATCTCTGAGGATACGTGGGAGGCCCCAGTTGACCGGCAAATTGATCTTGCCGTTCGCTACGGAAAGCTCCCCTTCAGGGGCATGACGGTGGTTGGGTCACTGCAAGAAAAAATCGTTCCCGTTTGCGCGCCCAGCATGGCGAAACGCTTGGAACATCTAAGCGTGGCTGATTTGGCACGCAGGCCCGATATCACTAAAATCGACAGCGCATCGCCAGAGCCAAGTTGGTTGAAGTGGTCCGGATGGTTTACGCAGATCGGCTGGCACGCTGGATTTGAAAACGCAAAACTTCGTTTCAGCAGCTACAGTGATGCAGCTTATGCAGCCATGAGCGGCGAGGGCATTGCGCTTGGTTGGACCCACCTGCTGGAGCGGCCTTTGAGCGATGGACGGTTGGTCGCTTTGAATTTGCCCGCGCTTTCACCCAAAGAGCGGCACTATATTCTGATACCTGACGACCGAAAGCCAAGCCCCGCTGTCGAGGCATTCTCTCAATGGCTGGCGGGCATGGTTCCTTTGACGTCTTGACGCGCATGCCGCGTGCTGGATGACGCGGCGCAAGTCGCCCAACGTGGATCCTAATCCGCGCACCAAAGACAGAGACCCGGCCGATAATTATTGCCGATGCGAAAGTGTTCTTTGGCGGACCCGGCAAAAACTATGTCACGCTCAAGATCGAGACAGTTCAGGGCATCTACGGCCTGTGCGACGCGACCCTGAACAACCGGGAAACGCTGTCCGCCGCTTATCTGCAAGACTATCTGGTCCCGAACCTGATCGGCATGGACCCGCGGAACAGCGAGGACATCTGGGAGTTCTTCTCTCGCTTGGCCTATTTCTGATGTGGCCGTCATCGCGACGGCGGCCTTCGGTACGATCGACATGGCGCTGTTGGACATCAAGGGCAAGCTGGCCAATATGCCGCTGTATCAGCTGTTCGGCGGCAAAAGCCTCGGCGGCGCGATGGTCTATGCCCATGCCACCGGGCCCGACCTAGAGGACTAATGGTTTCAATCACCCATTATGTCCCGCTTGGCTAAAAGGCGGTCCGGGTGCAATGCGGCATCCCCGGTATGCCCACGGCAAGCTATGCCTTCCCCGAAACCAAGGGCGAAGACACGCATTTCAGAAGTGATTTCAGTGGCATACAGCAAAAATTAAAGGTGTTGGATAGTGGGTGCCACATGCGCTTTGCGCCCGGCAGCCACCCGGTAATACGACGAGAGGACGGGACGATGTGGAACTACTGATCCATGGCATGCATTGCACTAGTTATGGTCGGTCTTTCCGGCATGACCTGCCGCCCGGGAATTGAAATCTGAACACCCAAGGTTAGATCATAAGTAATGGGTGCAGGTCGCGGTTATTAATCTGTCGCCGCCGTCAAATATTTTCGTCTCGGCCTAACGGGTGACAGCAATAAAGTGCAGGAAAACATGGAACTTCATTCGGACTTTTCACAGCGCGTCTTGGTCCATTCGGCTGATAGGCCTTGGCAACATTCCCCGTCGGCGGGGGTGGATCGCCGTATGCTGGAACGGATCGGAGAAGAGGTCGCGCGCGCCACGACCATCGTGCGCTTTGCCCCCGGCCACAGCTTTTCGCCTCATACCCATAGCGGCGGCGAGGAATATGTCGTTCTGGAAGGTGTTTTTCAGGACGAGCATGGCGACTACCCCGCCGGCAACTATGTGCGCAATCCGCCCACCTCGCGGCACACGCCCCGGTCTGATGCTGGGTGCACGATCCTTGTGAAACTCTGGCAGTTCGATCCCGATGATCGGACCCAGTTCAGCAAAGACATGAGCGAGGGGCTGGCACCGTTCAGCGATGGCGTGCGGTCTGCAGTGCTGCACCGCGATGCTAGGGAGACTGTCCGTAACTTTGAGCTTGACCCGGGGGCCGCGCTGCAGGTCGATGAACTGGGCGGGATCGAGGTGTTTGTATTAAGCGGCGACCTGATGGAAGGCGGCGAAAGTCTGCGCCAAGGATCGTGGCTACGATTGCCCGAAAAACAGATCTTTGCGGCGCAGGCCGGGCAGGGCGGAGCCAAGCTTTGGATGAAAACCGGTCATCTGCGCTTTGTCACAGCACCTTCTTAAAGACAGCCCGATGCGCACACAAGTGGCCATTATTGGCGGCGGGCTTGCGGGGCTCGCCCTTGCGAAACGGCTTGATCGCTCCGGTATCGATTTTCAACTTTTTGAGGCACGCAGCCGGTTCGGCGGCCGGATTGCGGCGCTGCAAACAATGGCAAGTGCAGTGGATCTGGGGCCGTCCTGGTTCTGGCCGGGGCAGCCCCGCATGGCGGCGATTCTTAAGGACATGGGACTTGCCGCTTTCGGGCAATTTGCAAAAGGCGATCAGTTTTTCGAGGATGAAACCGGCCAGCTGCACCGCGGCAAGGGCTTTGCATCGATGGAAGGCTCTTTGCGGATCGCGGGCGGCGTGGTCCAGCTGATCAATGCTTTGGTGGCGATCCTGCCGTCGGATCGTTTGCATTGTAACGCGCCCGTTGCGGCGATTGACGAAACGGATGGCATCCGTCTGGTGAACGGGCAGACATGCGCGGCGCAGCACGTCGTTCTGGCCCTGCCGCCCCGCGTCGCCGTTGGTTTGACGGTCTCGCCCGCGTGGACCCCCGATCAAAAGCGCATTATGGAAGGCATTCCGACGTGGATGGCCGGACACGCAAAGTTCGTCGCCGTCTACGCCGCGCCGTTCTGGCGGGACGCAGGCCTGTCGGGCGATGCCACAAGCAGACTTGGCCCGCTGGCTGAAATCCACGACGCCTCTGGCCTGGATGGGGCACCGGCCGCCCTTTTCGGTTTTGTTGGTGTGCCGCCCCAGCACCGCAAGGGGCACAGCGCACAGATCAAGATGGCAGCACTGGACCAATTGGCGCGTCTCTTTGGGCCGCAGGCCATGACGCCCGTTGAAACGGCACTGCAGGATTGGGCTTTCGCGCCGGAGACGGCAACGCAGCAGGATCTGGTGCCGCTGACGACGCACCCAGAGTATGGTCTGCCACTGGCGTTGTCAGGCTTGCACGGCGGTCGGCTCCATTTCGCCTCTACCGAAACGGCACCCCAGATGGGGGGCTATATGGAAGGGGCGCTGGCGGTCGCAGATCGCGTGGCTGTTAGTTTAGGCGCATAGTCACAGTTGTCGTGCGCCGCGCACAGCAGTTTTGGCGCGGTGGCCCTATGGCCGGATTGGGCCGTTATTCATCGCCCGTGACGGTCAGCCCAAGCATGCGCCAAATCTGCATGCCGCCGCGATAATAATAGATGCGGTCAGCAGGGTATCCGGCGCTGATCATGGCGCGGATTGCGGTCGGCGACTGCCCGCACCACACGCCGTTGCAAAACAGTGCGGCCCGCTTGGCATCCTGGCAGTCCCAGCCGTCGAAACCCGGCTCGCAGCCCAATTGTGCCAGCTCGTCCACGATGAAGGTATATGGAATGTTGATCGCGCCCGGGATCGTTCCGCCGTCGAACCAGTCGCGGGTGCGGCTATCCACGACCACAGCCTTTGGGTCTTGCAACATTTCGATCAGCTCCAATTCACCGATCGTGCTGACACCCGCCGCAGGGATTTGCGGCTGAATGCAAAAATCCGGACAGGGACGAGAAGTCAGGGCCCATTCGCCACTGATCTCGTTTGCCGCGTCTTGTATCCTGTTGATCTGTACGGGGCCATTTGCGGTCTGTACCGTAACTGAGGCGGCGTCCTTGGTGATCCCCACCTCGGTTTGCGCCATCGCAGTTCCTGTGCCCATCACCAACGCGATCGTCAAAGCAAGCGTCTTCATGGCTTTGCCCTCTCGGTTTTCATGTAGTCTTGGCGTCAGTATAGTCCCCGAATAGCGCTGCGTCACGCAAAGGATGGTGGCTTATGGTCTGCGAGTTCGGCTGACATACCGAAAAGGTGCATTGGATCATGTTCAGCATTTGCGTAGAGTTTCAGGGAATGTTTTATACTAAATCGTATTTTTGAGGATCTAAAAATGCTGACCAGACGCCAC
>CAWUXN010000394.1:0-3803 GCA_963926415.1 uncultured Loktanella sp. | reverse complement strand
CAATCTGGACGGGCACCCCAACAACACTTTGGACATCAGTGTTGACGACTTCGTGCTGGAATATGTCAATAGCAAGCCTGAGCCCTTTGCCAATGACGGCAGTCAGGCGAAATTCGTCTGCGACGGCTATGGGCAGATCACGGTCGATCACCTTTTCGCCTACGAAGATCAGGATCAGTTGATTGTGTTTCTAGAATCACGGTTGAATGTGACGCTAACACTCCCCCACCTCAATGCCTCACGGCCCCACGAGACGGTGCTTAGTCCAGAGGTTAAGGCAAAACTGAGCGACAAGCTGGCGACAGAATTCAACGTTTGGCAGGCCGTGCGTCAGTCCTGATCGTCAAGCTCTTTGGGCAGCGGGCCCTTGAAACCGGTGGCGACGACAAACTTCTCTGAACTGTCCGACCGCGATGCTGGCGGTTTAACGTTAGATACCTTTTCAAAGCGCGATTTCAGCAGCTTTTGCAGATTGCCCTCTGCCCCGCCGGCCAGAACCTTGGCGATAAAGGTGCCGCCCTCGACCAGCACGTCAAAAGAGAAAAAGGCCGCTGCTTCGCATAGGGCGATGATCTTGAGGTGGTCGGTCTGTTTGTGACCAGAGGCAGAAGCCGCCATGTCGGACATGACCACATCGGCTCGGCCATCCAGCCAAGACATGACCAACTTGTCCGCACCCTCGTCCAGAAAATCCAGCTGATGAATCTCAGCCCCGGCGATCGGCTCGACCTCTTGCAGGTCGATGCCCAGCACATGGCCCTGCGCCTTCGACGGCCGCTCTACCAGCGCATTCACACGTTTGACAGCCACCTGACACCAGCCGCCCGGCGCGCAGCCCAAATCGACGACCCGCGCCCCGGGCACAAGAAAGCGATACTTGTCGTCCAGCTCCAGGATCTTGAACGCAGCGCGCCCACGATAGCCTTCAGCCTTAGCCTTTTTAACATAGGGATCGTTCAACTGCCGCTGCAGCCAACGCGTCGATGACAAGGACCGGCCGCGGGCTGTCTTGACCTTGACAGTCAAATCCCGCTGGCCGCGCCCGGATGAATTCTTGCTTGGTGGTTTTGCCATGTTCGCTTCTTCTCAATTCCTGACGCCGCCGGGCGTAAAACTTTTGGCCGGAAATTTTTGATCTCCGATTTTTCGACCAAAAATCGGCTTTTGCTCAATACGGCGCGTCTTCTAATACCCCATCTGCCGACATCTGGGCATAAAGCAACCCCTCGCGCAGTCCCCGGTCCGCCACTGACAGGCGATCCGTCGGCCAAAGCCGCATCAATGCCTGCAAAATCGCTGCCCCCGACATGATCAGCGCCTGGCGGTCGCGCCCAATACGCGGATCACTGCGCCGGCCCAGCGGGCCAAGCGTCAGGTAGTTCCGAATCACGGTGTCGATCTGATCAGTCGTCATGCGTAGCCCGTCGACTTTAGTCCGGTCATAGCGCTTCAGTCCTAGATGTGACGCAGCTACCGTCGTGACCGTGCCGCTGGTGCCGATGATCTGAAAATTCTCGCGCGCCTGCTCAGAGCTATAGGGAGAGAAGTTCGCCAGATTTTCCTCGAAAAACCAACTCATCAACGCAAAGCGCGCCGCGTCGTCTTCAACATCAGCGAACTGATCGCGCAGCGTCGCAACGCCGAGGGGCACGGAAATCCAGTCCACGACCTTCGCCGCCGCGAACGGTCCAGGATCAGCGGTAAAGCCCGCATGCAGCCGCATAATTGCCCGCGGGCGTTCCCGCGCTGGAACATGGCTGATGTCGATCCAGACCAACTCGGTCGAGCCACCGCCAATATCCACGACCAGCAGCTGCTCTGTCTTAGTGCTGACCAGCGGCGAGCAGGAAATCACCGCAAGGCGCGCCTCTTCCTCTGGCTTGATGATCTCCAGATTCAGGCCCGTCTCGCGGCGGACTTGGGCGACGAAATTCGCGCCATTGCGCGCGCGGCGGCAGGCTTCGGTTGCGACAAGGCGCATATTGGTCACTTTGTGACGTTCAAGTTTTTGCTTGCATATGCGCATCGCTGCAATCGTGCGGCTCATTGACGCACGAGACAGCTTTCCGGTACTCTCTAAACCCTGCCCCAGCTGGACGGATTTAGAAAAGCTGTCGACCACATGAAACTGGCTACCCTTCGGTTGGGCAATCAGCATGCGGCAAGAATTAGTCCCCAGATCGAGGGCCGCATAAAGCGAGGCCGGATCAGGGGATTGTGGCGCGGGGGTATCGACCGCTTTCGGGTACGCGCCCGCACCAAAGGGACGCTTGGGCGCCATAGTCACGCCCTCCATTTTGAGTTGCGACCACGCTATGCTGTTGGACGGGGGCTGGCAAGCGAAGCCTTTGCGTGATGAGGGGGCCTCACCATCTTCATGCGTGATTTGGGGGTGCGCGGTTCTGGCCAATCGCCGGGCCTTGCGCAATACCCGTCGCGCAAACGCCGCGAGATGTCGAAAACCGACCAAGACACCCGCAGTGCGATGCTAGAAGCGGATGAAAACCGCACCATGCGGAACAAGGATACATCTGATGCCTGAAGTCACGATCATCTATTGGCGCGACATGCCCGCACAGGTCATGGTCGGCCGCGGGCGCAAGGCAAGCAAGATACAGCTGCCCGAACGGTTTGAACAGGCCATCGACCGGGCCGCGATGAAATCGGGCGCGGCGGGCACGGACGAATACCTTGCCGGTATGCGCCGCGGCGACGCCTATTCGCTGGACGGCGAAGACGCTGCCGTAGCGCAGGCCGAGGCCACACGCCTTGACCAAGAGTTCACGCCAGACCGCCTGCGCGAATTGATCGAAAACGACGGCTGGTCGTGAACCAGCCGCCGCCCCATTTGCCTCATCGCCTGAAGGAGACTGCCATGTCGCTGATGCCGTTCCTGCGTAAGAAGCCTGCGCCAACTGCAGCACCAGACAAACAAATCCAGGCGTTCCTCAAGGATTACTCGATCGAGGTGATGCCCCGCACCGCCGAAAAGATCGTCGATTTCCAGACCCTGCTGCCCGCCGGCACCCGCGTCTATGTCGCCCATATCGACGGCACCCCGATCGATGACATGGTCGCCACGGCCAAGCGGCTGGCGAACGACGGCTACAAGGTGATGCCGCATTTCCCTGCGCGGATCATCAAGGACCGCGCAACGCTGACCGACTGGATCGCCCGCTACCGCGGCGAGGCGGGCGTCGATCAAGCGCTGCTGCTGGCCGGCGGCGTCACTCTGCCCCACGGCGATTTTGAAAACTCCATGCAGTTGCTGGAAACCGGTGCCTTTGCCGATTTTAAGCGCCTGCACGTTGCAGGCCACCCCGAAGGCAACCGCGACATCGACCCCGACGGGTCGGACACCAACGTCAGCGACGCGCTGCGATGGAAACAACGCTTCAGCGACACGAGCGATGCGCAGATGGCGCTGGCCACCCAATTCTGTTTCGAGGCTGACCCGATCATCGCCTGGGCCGACGCGCTGAAGGGCGCAGGCATCACTTTACCGATCCATATCGGCATCGCTGGCCCCGCCAAACTGCAGACCATGATAAAATTCGCCATGGCCTGCGGCGTCGGTCCATCCTTGCGTGTGCTGCAACGCCGCGCCATGGATGTGACCAAGCTGCTGCTGCCCTACGAGCCGAACGAAGTGATCAACCAGCTTGTCGCCCACAAGGCCGCCAACCCCGATTTCAACGTGACCAACGTGCATTTCTTCCCGCTGGGCGGGATCAAGACCAACGCCCAATGGGCCATGGACCACGGCGGCGACGCCGCCTGTCCGGCCAACCCGCAAAAGGACC
>CAWUXN010000393.1:0-10791 GCA_963926415.1 uncultured Loktanella sp. | reverse complement strand
GTCGGCGGGGACATCAGCGGCTGGCGCGTCGGCGGCAGGTGCATCAGTTGCGGCGTCTGCGGGGGCTGCATCGGCGGGGGCTGCGTCAGCGGCAGGTGCAGCGACAGTTTGGGCCAGCACGGCCATCGGCGACGTGGCTAGCAGAAGGGCAGCCAGAATGGGGCTGAAGACGATTTTCATAATAAAATTCTCCGGATCATGGGTCTGTTGGGCGGGTTATCACGACGCCCCCGTGCTGTCAGGGGGAAAATAGGGAGGCGGCTGATGATAGCGCAAAGAAAAAAGGGCACCCGAAAGAACCCTTTTCTATTGCTCCCTGTCGGGCTTTGCCGACTAATTTCATTTATTTTAGGCAATGCAGGACCCTTCGTCAACAGACAACCGCCCATAAAAAACCGCGCCCAAAGGCGTGGCAAGTCTGACAAGAAGGAAGTCGCCCACCGTCCCCGGGAGACATTGGAAACACCGGGCACCTTTGTTCTGGCATAGGAGTGTTAAGGATGTATTTTGGCCCGAAGGAAACTTCGGGGGAAGGCATGTCAGACAGCATTTTCATCGGTGGCGGTGGCAAAGATTACAGTGAAGCGCAGGCCCTTTTGCTGGACAAATCCAACCGCCACGGGCTGATTGCGGGGGCAACAGGCACCGGTAAAACCGTCACTCTACAGATCCTGGCGGAAGGCTTTTCTTCCGCTGGGGTGCCGGTGTTTTTGTCTGACATAAAGGGTGACTTGTCCGGGTTGGCCGCTAGCGGGTCGGCGGATTTCAAGCTGCACGACGCGTTCACTAAACGGGCGGCGACCATCGGCCTTGATCTGAAATACAGTGCCTTTCCGGTGACGTTCTGGGATCTGCTGGGCAAGCAGGGCCACCCGATCCGCGCCACCGTGGCTGAGATGGGGCCGCTGCTGTTGTCGCGCCTGTTGGACCTGACTGACGTACAAGAAGGGGTGATGAACGTAGCCTTTCGCGTGGCCGACGAAGAAGGCCTGCCGTTGCTGGACCTGAAGGACCTGCAGGCCCAGCTGGTCTGGACCGGGCAGAACGCCAAGGATCTGTCCCTGCGCTATGGCAATGTCGCGGCAAGCTCTGTCGGGGCGATCCAGCGCAAACTGTTGACGCTGGAAAATCAGGGCGGCGATGCGCTGTTCGGCGAGCCTGCGCTCGAACTGGCGGATATGATGACCTTTGCACTGGACGGGCGTGGGCAGATCAATGTTCTGGTCGCCGATCAACTGATGGGCAGCCCCAAGTTGTATTCGACATTCCTGCTGTGGCTGCTGTCGGAACTGTTCGAGGTGCTGCCAGAGGTCGGCAATCCGGACAAGCCCAAGCTGGTTTTCTTTTTCGACGAGGCGCATCTGCTTTTTGACGGCGCGCCCAAGGTCCTGATGAACAAGGTCGAACAGGTTGCACGGCTGATCCGGTCCAAGGGGGTTGGCGTTTATTTCATCACTCAGAACCCTGCTGATGTGCCTGACAATGTGCTGGGTCAGCTGGGCAACCGGGTGCAGCATGCGCTGCGTGCCTTTACCGCCCGCGACCGACAGGACCTGAAAAAAGCGGCAGAAACTTATCGCGACAACCCCGATTTTGACACCTCAGAGGCGATCCAGCAGGTCGGTACCGGCGAAGCGCTGACGTCGATGCTGGACGCCAAAGGCGCGCCGCAGATGGTGCAGCGCACGCTGATCCGGCCGCCGTCGTCGCAACTGGGGCCGATCGATTCTGCCGCACGCGCTGCGATCATGGCCGCATCTCCGATGGCGGGCAAATATGACAAGGCGATCGACCGGGAAAGCGCGTTTGAGATGCTGTCAAATCGTGCCGATGCCGCTGCCACTGCGGCCGCGAAAGCCGAAGCTGCCGAGGCCCAAGCGGAAACAAAAGAGCGCAAGTTCGAGAAGGCCCGCCGTTATGATGCGCCGCAAAGTGGGCGGTCAACGTCCCAGCGGCGCAGCAGCACGCAGGACCAAGGCTTTGGCGGGGCCATCGCCAGCGTTGTGATCAAAGAGCTGAAGGGTGCTACGGGGCGGCGCATCGTCCGCGGCATTTTGGGCGGGTTGTTCAAGGGACGCTGAACGTCAAGGGCGGCATCTTGGTCTAAGGCCCGGATTGAGTTATTTGTCAAAAAAAAGCTGGACCGCCGCTCACAGAGGGCGGCCGGTTTGAGTGCTTGTGTAATAATTGAGCAAAGGTGCAGCGTTTTTTGCCGCACCTTTGAGGGTTTACAGTGGTCTGATCTTTAGGGTTGCGAGCCGGTTCTCATCTTTGTTGACGACTTCGAAGCGGAATCCGTGGAAAGAGAAAACCTGCCCCTCGACCGGGATGATCTGCGCCTCGTGGATGACAAGTCCGGCGACGGTGTTCGCTTCTTCGTCGGGCAGGTTCCAGTCGTGGGCGCGATTCACATCGCGGATCGTCATGGAGCCGTCGATCAGATAGGCACCGTCCTCGGTCTGGGTGAAGACATAGTCGTCTTCTTCGTCAAACTCGTCCGCGATTTCACCGACGATTTCTTCGATGATGTCTTCCAGCGTCAGCAGGCCTTGCAGGGCACCGTATTCATCGACGACAAGTGCAAAGTGCGTCTTGCGCTTGAGGAACTGGCGCATCTGTTCGTCCAGCGCCGTGGTTTCCGGCACAAAGTAGGGCGGCATCGCCACGTCCATGATATCGACCCGGGTCAGCGGGTCACCGCCATCCAGATCAGAGGTATGGATCGCGCGGAGCAGGTCCTTGGCGTGGATCACGCCGACGATGTTTTCGGGATCACCGCGATACAGCGGCAGGCGGGTATGGGCGGATTCAAGGCACTGACGCAGGATGTCGACGGCGGGCTGATCGGCATCGATCATCTCGATGTTCGAGCGGTGAAGCATCACCTCTTCCACGGTGCGTTCCGCTAGATCAAGGGCACCCAGAATGCGGTCGCGGTCTTCTTTTTCGACAACACCTTCGGAATGGCCCAGCTGCAGCGCACCAGCGATTTCTTCCCGCACGGCAAGGATATGACTGTTCGGATCGGTGCGCACGCCAAAGACATACAGGACGCCGCGCACGAAATAGCGAACCGCATTAACGATGGGCGAAAAGACAATGACAATAAGCTGTATCGGGCGGGCGACCAGCGATGCAGTGCTTTCGGGGTTGGTTATGGCATAGGTCTTGGGCAGCACCTCTGCAAAGATCAGGACCAGCAGGGTCATCACCAGCGTCGCCAGCGCCACGCCGTTCGGGCCGAAGGTTTTGGTCAGCAGGGCGGTGGCCAGCGAGGTCGCCAGAATATTCACGACGTTGTTGCCCAGCAGGACCGAGCCGATCAGCCGTTCGCTGTCTTCGGTCACGTCCAGCGCTTTTTGCGCCCCTCTGCTGCCCCGGTCGGCGGCGGCACGCAGTTTCCCGCGGGATGCTGCGGTCAGTGCGGTTTCAGAGCCGGAGAAAAAGCCAGACATGACAAGAAGCACCATGATGCCGCCGGCCGTCAGCCAGAAGGCTGCGTCAAAAAGCGGTGCGGCGGTCGTTACGGGGTCCATGATCTGCCTATTTTATGTGATTGAAAGGGTTATGGGGATCGTTGGGGCCCGCTTCAAGGGTTGGTGTGTTTAAGTGGGCTTCGGTTTTTTGGCGAGCGGGTGATGCGTCAGGACAAGCTCGCTGAGGGCTTCGTCCAGTACGTGGGTATAGATTTCGGTGGTCGCCACATCGGCGTGGCCCAGCATGATCTGAATTGCGCGCAGATCGGCACCGCCAGCCAACAGGTGTGTGGCAAAGGCGTGGCGCATTGTGTGCGGTGTCACGTCTTCTGGCGGGATACCGGCCACGATGGCCAATTCCTTGATCAGAAAAAAGAACCGCTGGCGGGTCATGTGGCCGGTTTTGCCGCGCGAGGGGAATAGGAACTTTGATATTGGTTTCCCAGTCAGGCGGCGCTGTTCTTGCGCCGCGTCCCAATCCACCAGCCAAGCGATGACAGCGGCGCGGGCGGGCGGGGACAGCGGGACAAGGCGTTCCTTGCCGCCTTTGCCGCGCACCAGCAACATGCGCGGATCGCCCCGCGCGGCGGACACGGGCAGGGACACCAATTCGGTCACCCGCATCCCCGTCGCGTAGAGCAGTTCCATCAGGCAGGTGTTCTTGCCCGCGTCCACGGCGCAGTCGCGGGCGGCTTGCAACAGGCGGCCGACTTCGTCGATGGTCAGTGTCTTGGGTAGGGATTTAGACTTGCCCGGTCCCTTGATCTGGATCGCGGGATTGTCGGCGCGCCAGCATTCTTCGAACGCAAAGCGATAAAGCTGGCGGATCGACGACAGGCGCCGGGCGCGGGTGGCGCGGGACAGGCCCTGATTGTCGCAGTCGATCAGGTAACCGGTCACGTCATCCTGAGTGGCTGTCGCAAAGTGCAGGCCTTTGTCCGTCAGCCAGCTTGCGAAATCGGTCAGATCGCGGGCATAGGCCAGTTGCGTGTTGCGGGCGGCGTCCAGCTCTGCCGCTTGGGCGGCGACAAATGTCTGGATCCAGCGCGCCATGCCGTCTGGCCCATTGGTGCTGGGGCCGCTCATGTGGTGCGGTTCAGCAGCAGCAGTTGCAGGGCCGCGCGGCGGGCGACATCATCCATCCCGGCGCGGTGCAGCACCAGTAGCGCATCGGTGACGGATCGCGCATCGCCCGCGACGCCAGCGTCAAACAGCGGCAGGGCGCGCAAGAGCGCCTCGCCTAGCTTTTTGTCCGCTACTAGATCGGCAAAGACCTGCGGCGGGGCTGTATCGGCAAAGCCTGCGACAATCGCCTCTTCTATCGTGGTACTGGGGGTGGCGTCCTTCAGGTCGCCAAGCGCGACGCTGCGCACAAAGGCCGGCACACCCGGGCGGGCGGCTGCGTTGGCATAGTCACCTGACAGCAGCTGCACTGTGGTTGCGATATCCGCCGCGCGGCCAGTAAGGTCGATGCGGGATAAGGGCGCTGCGTAAAGCGTGGCAAAGGACACCTCTGCCCGAACCTCTTGCATGGCGGACCAGACCGTCGGCAGGGTGTCAGCCACTGCCTGCGGATCGCCGTCGTTCATTGCAGCGTTGAACTGGCGGAAGGCATCGACACGGTCCCAGACGCCGCCAGATGCGGCGGGTGTCACGCCGGTCATAACGCGCGAAAGTTCTTGCGGCGACAGCGCGCCGTGCAGGGATAGGCGTTCGGCTGCGTCCAGCCGCGCCTTTTCGCCAACGGTATCGCGCAGATCAGCGCGGGCAAAGGCCAGAGGAAGCGGGCCGGTGGACATCCCCTCGCCAATCGCCTCGCGCATGCGAAAAATTAGCGGGCTGATCCGGTCTGGTGGCGGCAGAGGCGCGGCAGGATCGACAAGGTCGGCGTCCAGAAACCGCGACAGAAGCGCGTCTTCGTCGTCCGGCATATCGCCAAGGGCGCGGTGCGTGTTCAGCGTTAGCGCCGCCGCCATCCAGTCGCCGCTACGAGCTAGGCAAAAGATGCGCGCGGGATAGGTCGGGGCCAGACCGGGGGCGGTCTGCATGGCACTGCATGGCTCGTCCTCTGTCCCGGTCAGCAGGGCCACGTCGAACCAGCGGCGGTACAGCGCCGGCGCGATCGGGTCGGCGGCTTTGATCAGGGCTAGGGCCTCTGTCAGGTCCGCTAGATCCAGCAGCTTGTCGATCCGCGCCAGCAGCAGGGCCTGCGCATCGCCAGCGGGCGCGTCCGCCTTGGCCAGCAATAGGGTGACGAACAGATCGCGCAGGGCGGGCAGTTCAGGTTCGCCCTGTGCTTGAATAAGGGTGGTCAGGACATTGCTGTCGCTGGCCGACCATAGCGTCACTGGCAAGCCGGTATCAGCCTGCGCCAGCGTGCCAATTGGGGCGGTGGCCACGGCATCAAGGGGCGTCACGGTGATCTGTGGCGTGCCGGCACCGTTCGCGACGGGCGGCTCGTTCAGGTATGGCCTTTGGGTGGCCGGCGCAGTTGCAGCGGCACGCGCCGGGGGGAGTTCAATGGACTGCGACAGCCAATCGATAGCGGACAGCGGCCTGTCCAAATGTACATTTGACTGGGCGGTAAGCGGAAGCGCGCCGGAGCCGGTGGCAAGGATCAGGACCAGCGTGGCCACGCGGCGCGCCACTTTTATTTGGTCTCCAGCGTGACGGATTTGGTCACCTGCGTTGTGGGCGGCGCAAAGTCACCCGGAAAAAACAAAGGTCCAACATAGGCATACGCGACAAGGGCCACACCTGCCAGCAGCACCAAAATGAAAAGGGTCTTGATCAATCGCCACATAAATCCGCGTCCCGTCGTTGCCTGTTGCCCGGACTCATGCCGGGTTATGCCTGTTTATATATGGCCTTTTCGGCAAGATCACGCCATTCAGGGTCACAATTCGAAACTCGGCGGCGCACAGCTTGTCCGGGGGTGTCAAAAAGGGAAATACAGGCCCGTGATCCAAAGTGACCAGACGCTTCAACGCTATGGCCTGCGCCGCACGGTCGTGCTGGTGGGCATGATGGGATCGGGCAAGACGGCCATCGGCCGCGCCCTGTCGCAGCGACTGGATGTGCCGTTTCTAGACAGTGATCACGAGATCGAGACAGCCGCAAATGCCACCATCGCTGATATTTTTGCCCGCGATGGCGAGCCTTTCTTCCGTCGGCGCGAATCAGAAGTGATCGCGCGGCTGCTAAACGGCACGCCCTGCATCCTGTCCACGGGGGGCGGCGCTTTTCTGGCCAAGCGGAACCGCAAGCAGATCAAGAAACACGGTGTGGCCGTCTGGCTGAACGCCCCGCTGCCCGTGTTATGGGACCGGGTGCGGCACAAGGATTCGCGCCCTTTGCTGCGCACGGCGGACCCCTATGCGACGCTGGCGGAAATCTATGCCGCGCGCACACCGATCTATGCCAAGGCTAAGCTGCATCTGGCGGTGTCGAAGCGCGCCTCGATTGAAGACACGACCGCAAGCGTGATGTTCCTTTTGCTGACCCACCCTGATGTGCTGGAGAAACTGCCATGACCGCAATTGTTCCTGTCGCCCTGCCGGGCCGCGCCTATGACGTGGTGATTGGCACCGATTTGCTGTCCGGGGCCGGGGCGCGAATTGCCACCCTTGGCGGCCGCAAACATGTGGCGATCCTGACGGATGACACCGTGGCGGGGCTGCATCTGCCGGCGTTGCAAGCATCCCTGACCGCCGCTGGCCTGACGTCAGAGGCGCTGCGCCTGCCCGCAGGCGAGGCAACGAAAAGCTGGGCCCAGCTAGAGGCGTGCTGCGATTTTCTGCTGGACCAAAAGGTCGAGCGTAATGATGTCGTGATCGCCCTTGGCGGTGGTGTCATTGGTGATTTGGGCGGTTTCGCTGCCGCCGTGCTGCGGCGCGGGGTGCGCTTCGTGCAGATCCCGACGACGCTGCTGGCGCAAGTCGACAGCAGCGTGGGCGGCAAAACCGGGATCAACACCAGCCACGGCAAGAACCTGATCGGTGCATTTCACCAACCCGCGCTTGTGCTGGCAGATACTGACCTGCTGGCCACCTTGCCGCGTCGGGACTTTTTGGCGGGTTATGGCGAAGTCGTGAAATACGGCCTGCTGGGCGATGCGGATTTCTTTGACTGGCTGGAAATTAACGCCCTCGGAATGGCGAACGGCGACGTGGCGGCGCGTATTCATGCGGTGACCCGGTCGGTGCAGATGAAGGCCGAGATTGTGGTGAAGGACGAGACAGAGCAGGGCGACCGCGCCTTGCTGAACCTTGGCCATACCTTTTGTCATGCGCTTGAAAAGGCGACCGGCTATTCGGACCGCTTGCTGCACGGTGAAGGCGTGGCGATAGGCTGCGCGATGGCGTTTGAGCTGTCGTCGCGGCTGGGGCTGTGTAGCCAAGAAGAGCCGAGTCGCGTGCGTGCGCATCTGAAAGCGATGGGGCAAAAGGTCGATATCAGCGACATCGACGGCGATCTGCCGGACGCAGAGACTTTGCTGGGCTGGATGGGGCAGGACAAGAAGGTCGTCGCAGGCAAGCTGCGCTTTGTTCTGTTGCGAGGAATTGGTCAGGCCATTGTCACGTCCGATGTGCCCCCTGATTTGGTGTTGGCCGTCCTGCGCGACGCGGCCTGATGAAAAGCGGCGCAAGGGTCGTCTGATCATTCCCGCATGAAAAACGCCGCCCCGAAGGGCGGCGCTATTTCTTAGAACGGGATCTCGTCGTCCATGTCGCTGCGACCGCCGCCGCCACTACCGCCAGAAGACGAACCGCCGCCGGAGCTGCCGCCGCCATAACCGCCGCCTTGATCGTAACCGCCGCCACCGCCGCCGCCGTAGTTACCACCACCACCGCCGCCGTAATCGCCGCCATCGCTATTGCCGCCGCCACCGCCGCTGTTGGCACCGTCCAGCATGGTCAGCACCGTGCCGGGGCCCTGCAGTACGACTTCGGTGGAATACCGGTCAGCGCCGGACTGGTCCTGCCATTTGCGGGTCTGCAGCTTGCCTTCGATATAAACCTTGGAGCCTTTTTTCAAAAAACGCTCGGCGATGCCGACCAGACCTTCTTGGAAAATGGCGACTGTGTGCCATTCGGTCTTTTCCTTGCGCTCGCCAGAGTTGCGATCTTTCCAAGTCTCCGACGTCGCGATGCGCAGGTTACAAACCTTGCCGCCGTTGCCAAAGGTCCGAACTTCGGGATCGGCACCGAGATTGCCGATTAGAATGACCTTGTTGACCGATCCTGCCATGACTTTTTCCCTACGATTCTGCTTCTGTGTCAATGTGGCAGATAAGCGAGAGAAGGTGAACCAATCAAGGGTGGCACGGACGGCGTTTTGGGTTAGGATGCCTCATTGAAACCAAGATGGGTGACGGTATGCGGAACTTGGGTCTGGCATTGACTACAACTCTTGCGCTGACGGGCGCTCCGGCAACCGCTGATACGGCCTCAACCTCGTGGGGCATGGCATTGTTCCAAAGTCAGTTGTCAGTTCTCGATAATCGCGCATCCGAGCAATACAGCAACTCTGTCCGCCTGCAGCCGCCGCGCGCGATCATTCCTCTGACAGCGCTAGCGGTGCCCAGCTATATTGTGCGCGATAACGGCCCGCTGCGGGATGTGGCCCGTACCGCCGCCCGCCGACATGGCGTGCCAGAGGATCTTTTCCTGCGTCTGGTGCAGCAAGAATCGGGGTGGAACGTCGCCGCTGTGTCCACCAAGGGTGCAATGGGGTTGGCGCAGCTGATGCCTGGCACCGCGCGTCTGCTGGGTGTCGATCCGCGCGATCCGGTCCAAAACTTAGAGGGCGGCGCGCGCTACCTCAAGGCGCAGTACAACAAGTTCGGCAATTGGCCCCACGCGCTGGCGGCCTATAACGCTGGGCCCGGCGCAGTGGAGAAGTATCGCGGCATCCCGCCCTATGCGGAAACCCGCAACTATGTCCGCGTGATCTGGGGCAACTAGGCACCCTTCGCCATGTATTTGACCTTTTGGGCCAGCGACATGACGTCGGGGACCTTTATACGTGGGATGATCCGATCGGCGGCGTTCGCGGCCATAAACAGAGTAAATAGCAGCAGCCCGGCGCACATCGAGGTCACAAGGGTCTGACCAAAGGCTTGTTGTGCTAGCCATCCAAAAGCCTTGTTCAGAACGCCCGCCTCATTCGGATCATGCCGCCACGCTGCCAGACTGATCAGAAAACCGATGATCAGCATCGACAGGCGTTGGGCCGCGACGCCCGCTTGCAGCAGGTGGTTCCAGTGGAGCGTGCAATGGTTGGCCTGAAGTTTTTGGCGTTAGCTTTGCGTCCAAGCCTTGTGAAGGTAATAGACGCCGGCCTCCATTGTGATTAGCGCGGCCACACCGACGATGATCACGCCTATGGACCATGACATCAGCTTGGAAAGATAGAACGCGGTCTTGGACACTTCACCGCTGTCGGTGCTGCCGAACACCAGCAGCAAGGCCAGACCACCGCCAAGCGCGCCGTGGATCAGCCTGCTGACAGCCTAACCAGGGCGTGCGAACAAGCCCTTGGCGTTCGTGCCGTGATCCTCCAGATCGTAGTAAGCGTCGATCTGGAGAATCATATAGGCGAACAGCCCCGCCGCCACGACCAGCAGGGCCACCAATCCTAAGGGCGATTGCTCAATCAGCGACAGCGCCTCTGACGTGTCCTTCGTCTCGCCGCCGTGCCAGATCGCGAATAGCGACACGCCAGACACTATTGCATAGACCAGCGCGCGGCCCGCGTATCCAGTCCGCATTACAGGCATTGCCCAGTTCAGATCATCATCGCGCGCGGCGTTTGTCCCTTTGTGCTGCGGGTGCAATATCTGAGGGTGGCCAATGTTCCGCCCGATCCGGTGCTAGGCAATCGCGAGCGGTGCGTTATGCTGCCAAAGACGAGGCGCTGCGACGGCGTCCGTTTCGCGAAAGGCCCGTGCCGCTTGTTGTCATCCCTGCGCTATCGCCTGAGCCGCCTGTTTGCCCATATTTGGGTGCCGATCGGAGCCTATGCTATGCTGGGGCTGCTCGCGGCCTTTATCGCCGTGGGCCTGCGCGGGTTGATCCCGTCGTCGCTGGCGTTCCAGATCGGGGCCGATGCGATTGACGGTCTACTGAATATCCTCGCCTCGTCCATGTTAGCGGTCACGACGTTTTCGCTGTCGATCATGCTGTCGGCCTTTGCAGTCGCGTCCAGTACCGCCACGCCGCGGGCGTTCCAATTGCTGAAAACAGACCGCACGGCGCAGCAGGTTCTGGCAAGCTTTATCGGGGCTTTCATCTTTTCGCTGGTGGGCATCGTC
>CAWUXN010000392.1:0-2680 GCA_963926415.1 uncultured Loktanella sp. | reverse complement strand
CTGTGCACCAGTCCAATCGCATCAGTGACAACTGGGCATCCCACTCAGGGTATGTCTGACGGTTCAGTTCAATCTCGAACGCCATCGACTGGTCAGGCCTGCCGTCAGGGACAACCGCATCCTGTAGCTGCGCAGCCTTGACCTGTAGATCCAACGGTTCTGTCTCCGGAGCATTGGCTTGACTGAAGTCCCAAAGAAATGAGTTGTCGTCACGGTAGGCTTCTGGCACCAGATAACGCTGTGCGCGAAATGGCACGCGCATCTGGCCGAGGTCATTCGCCAGGATTGAAGCGATGCGTCGAAATGCAGGGTAATCCGTCAAGTCGACCGCCTGCGCTTCGAACAAGCGACGGGCTTTGTTAACCCAGAAGTTATCGTCGTGGTAGTCGGGATCCATCAGTGCCAAGTTCATGCGTCCGACCAACGCCTCGAACCCCAACTCGGCGGATTTGACGCCGTGACGCAGAAATTCAACAAACCAGCTCCGGACCCCTGGGTAGTCGCGTACCAGCAGCCTTTCGACACGGGCATCTTCAATTGCTGACACTATAGCAATTCCCATGGGCTTAAGCGTCAGGATTGGCAGGCCTGTGGTCGAGTAGCGAAGGTGGGCCACGGCGTGCGCAACAGCGGCGCGGTAAAGGCGGTAACGATCGGGACCATCGAGGGCGGTGTAGTCGTCTGGAAGCAGCAAATGGGTCGGCGTTAACACCGGCCGCAAAGGCAAACCCCCCAGCGTACTTTGGCACCGTGGCTGGAGCTGAATCTCGCGGCCGCACAGACCATGCAGTAAAAGCGCCAGCGAGGGCAGTGAGGCCGACAAGGTGCCGGCGCCAGCTTCACCGTGCAGTGTCTCAATCGCCCGCCGATCGTCAAGCCGGAAGTAGGCTTGTTGGCGGGCCTGCTCACCGGGGTACATGCGTAATCCGGTCAGTATCCAACGCCCCAGCCCCTCAGCCCCGACTCGCGACAGCAAGGCATCAAGGCGATCGACTACCGCCAGCGCAGACACTGTATCCTCGTCGTTCAGCGCTTGCAGCCAGTGCAGCACGATCGACATTTGCCCTTTATCGGGCTGCGCCGCCAGCGTCGTCAACTTCTGGTCAAGCGCGCCGGTGAATTGACCGTGATAGACATCGCGCCCGCGTGCACTCATGCCGTTCATGGAAGTCGACAGAACGAGCTGGCCTTCGTTAGTCATGGCCGCCCATTTCTTACCCTCCGAAATAGGCTTCGATGAAACCACGCAGTGCCATTTCCATGTCCGGGTCATCTGTCAGCGCGCGGGTCATGGTCATGTCGCAGCTTTCCAGCGGATCGACACCGGAGCCGATCAACACACCGGCATAGATCAACATGCGCGTCGAGATACCTTCGTCCAGTCCATGGTGCTTAAGGGCGCGCGAACGCTGCGCGATGCCGACCAGGCGGGTCGCCACGTCCAGCGCGACAGAGGCCTCATGGGCCACGATATCGGCTTCAATGGCCGCGTCAGGGTAGTCAAACTTCAGTGCCGCAAAGCGCTGACGGGTAGAAGGCTTCATGTCCTTGGCCCGGCTCTGATAACCTGGGTTGTAGGAAACCACTAACTGAAAATCGGGATGGGCATGCACTACCTCACCCTTTTTATCGAGCGGCAGAATGCGGCGCGCATCAGTCAGCGGGTGGATCACCACCGTGGTGTCCTGCCTCGCCTCGACGACTTCGTCGAGGTAGCAGATGCCGCCGTAGCGCACGGCAAGTGTCAGGGGACCGTCGTGCCAGGCCGTTCCCTGCGCGTCCAAAAGGTAGCGGCCAATCAGGTCTGACGCTGTCATATCTTCGTTGCAGGCCAGCGTCACCAGGGGCCGCTGCAGCTTCCATGCCATGTACTCAACGAAGCGGGTCTTGCCACAGCCGGTCGGACCCTTCAGTATCAACGGCATGCGGTGAGCATACGCATGCTCATACAGCGCGACTTCATGGCCGACCGGTCGGTAAAAAGGCTCAGCATGAAGCCGGTAAGCGTCCAGGTTAGATGTCATGTCAGAAGTCCTGTGAGTGCGAACGCCCAGCGCACAGACGCACGCCGGTCGTCTTTTTTAATAAAATCCGCAATCAGCGATGGCTGGGCGCCTGGTTCGGAATACCCTCAATCGGGCATTCGGCTGTGCCAGGCGTGGAACGTGTGAACGACTCGACCATCTTGCGAGTCCCTTCGGGGTCGTTGATCCATTTTCCATAGAACTCGAAGGGACAGGCGGCGACGCCGTTGGCGTCTTCACCGGAATTAATTTTTCCGGTGTAGCCACGATGCACAAGTTTGTAGAGGTGGTTATTCGATTGCGAGTTCTTCCGTGCATCGCGGATCAGGCTCATCGACAACTCGGCGTACTGGATACCCATGTCTTCCTCTCCGCATTCGCCCAGCGTGCGGCCATCAAATCCAATGACAGCCGAATGGCCGAAGTACGAATAGACGCCATCGAAACCAGCGGCATTCGCAACAGCTACATAGACGTTGTTCATCCACGCCATGGCCTTGGAGACTAATATCTGCTGCTCCTTGGCCGGATACATATAGCCCTGGCAGCGCACGATCAGTTCAGCGCCACGCATAGCGCAGTCGCGCCAGATTTCCGGATAGTTGCCGTCGTCACAGATGATTAAGCTGATCTTCATGCCCTTGGGGCCTTCGGAC
>CAWUXN010000391.1:0-2701 GCA_963926415.1 uncultured Loktanella sp. | reverse complement strand
CACCGGTCCAACCTCGTCGGCATGGGTGTCATTCCGTTCGAATTCACTGGCGGCGACACGCGCAAGACCCTCGGTTTGACCGGCGAAGAAACTGTGAGCATCGACGGTCTGGACTCTATCACGCCGCTGCAGACAGTGACGGCACATACTACGATGGCCGATGGCACGACCAAGGACATTCAGGTCAAATGCCGTATCGATACAGCGATCGAGATTGAATACATCGAACACGGCGGCGTGCTGCACTACGTTTTGCGTAATCTCGCCAATGCGTTCTAAGCCATTACGACCTTAAAATAAAAAAAGGCCGCGCCTCACAGCGCGGTTTTTTGGGCGTCAACCTTTCTTCTCGTCAACAACACCTCCGCCGAAGGCAACGCCTTCGCGCAGCGATGGCGTTAGCCGAATTTCCGACGGGAATTCTGAGCGGCGGGGGAATGCCCCGGACACCGAGGTATTTCTGACGACAGGAAGGCGATGCCGCTACTCGGCTGCTGCGGCTTCCAGCATGGGCAGGAACCGCTGTTCGTAGTCCGACCCGATAAGAGGTCCGATGAAGCGGCTCAGCACCGTGCCATCTGGGCCAACGATAAACGTTTCCGGCGGAGCAGTGACACCCCAATCGATCGCGACGCGGCCACGCAAATCAAAGCCTGTTGCAAAGAACGGATTGCCCTCGTCCGCAAGGTAGCTGGCCGCATCATCTGCCTGATCGCGAAAGTTCACGCCTGCGACGCGAAAGCCTTGATCGCTCAGCGCCTTCAGAGTCGGATGCTCTGCCCGACAGGGAGGGCACCAGCTAGCCCAGAAGTTCACGATGGTGATCTCGCCAGTATTTAGGTCGGCTGCGGTCAGCAGCTCTGTGCCTGCGACGGCTTCGGTCGGCAGGTTAGGCGCGGGCTGGCCAATGAACTGCGACGGCAGTTCGCCCGCGTTTTCGCGCATCAGTCCGCCCCAGAACAATCCGGCAAGAGCGGCAAATATCACGGGCGGCACAATAAGCAGAGGCGAGATTTTAGCCACGTTCCACCGCCTTAAGCGCGCGTTTAACCTTGCGCGAGCGTCGCACGCTTGCGCCAACAAGCACGGCGAGCACTGCTATGCTGGCGGCATAGGCCGTCAGCACTTCGAACGCGTATTTTCCCAGATCAGGCACGTTGCGCCCTCGCGATCAGGGCGGCGGTGCGGCGAGCGCGAATCTCGGTCCGGGTGCGCAACAGGACGAGTGCCACGAACAGCGCAACGAAGCCTGCGATGCACACCAATAGCGGAATATAAAAGATGTCAGCCACGTTTTCCTCTTTGTCCAATGACAGCGAAGCCCCCTGATGCAGGCCCTGATTCCAGAAGTTCACCGCATAGCGCGAAAGGATCGCAAAGACCGAGCCCACGAGGCACAGCACGGATGTCAGGTCTGCGGCGGTATCCGCATCCTCGATCGCGGCCCAGAGTGCAATGTAGCCAAGGTAGAACAAAAACAGGATCAGGAACGACGTCAAACGCGGATCCCATGCCCAATAGGTGCCCCACATCGGGCTGCCCCAGATCGCCCCGGTGATCAGCGCGATCACGGTCATCGCCAGTCCGATCGGCGCAGCGGCACGGGCGGCCAAGGCGCTGACGTGGTGGCGGCGGACCAGCCAGATCAAGGATGTGACCAGCATCATGAACCAGACGTTGATCGCCATTAGCGCGGACGGCACGTGAAGATAGATGATCTTGACCGTCGATCCCTGACGAGATTCGTCTGGGGTAAAGAAGAAGCCCCAGATTAGACCCACGACCAGGCAGGCCGCGGCCACGCCAAAGGCGACGCGCATAATGGGCGGGGTCCAGTCCATGAACCTTTTCGGATTTGCATATTCCCAGATTGACATTTGTTACTCCTACCCCGGTGCCCCGCGCCCCTCAATCCCTGATCACCGCAGGTTGATGCGCAATACTGCCGCAGAGGCGAATGGCAGTAACGCAAAGCATCCCAGCGTGATCGCTCCCATCAACATCAGTGGTGCCGTGGCCCCGGTGCCATCGACTCCGCGACGCACCGCCTCTGCCCCAAAAATCAGCGTCGGCACGTAAAGCGGCAGCACCAGCAGCGACAGTAGCAATCCGCCGCGACGCAGCCCGACAGTCAGCGCCGCGCCAAAGCTGCCGATCATCGACAGCGCGGGCGTGCCAAGCGCCAGCGACACCAGTAAATAACCATAGGCGTCCGGTGCCATGTTCAGGAAAAACCCCAGCGCCGGGGCCACCAGCGTCAGCGGCAGGCCCGTTGTGATCCAGTGGGCCAGCGCCTTTATCAGCGCGATGCCTTCCAGCGGCAGCGGCGCGGTCACCAGCAGCGCCAGCGAGCCGTCTTCGAAATCTAGGGCGAATATCCGGTCCAGTGATAGCAGCGCCGCCAGCAGCGCCGCCACCCACAAGATGCCCGGTGCGATCAGGGTCAGCGTGCTGCGGGCGGGGCCGACGCCAAACGGCACCAGCACAACGACGATCAGAAAAAACGCAAGGCCAAGGCCAAAGCCACCACCCGCCCGTACGGCCAAGGCCAGATCGCGGCGCAGCAGGGCAATCACAAGAACGCCTCGTCCGCGCCGCCATCCGCA
Organism: uncultured Loktanella sp.; assembly: GCA_963926415.1. Classification (GTDB taxonomy): domain Bacteria; phylum Pseudomonadota; class Alphaproteobacteria; order Rhodobacterales; family Rhodobacteraceae; genus Loktanella. The sequence goes on along the minus strand of CAWUXN010000391.1, from coordinate 95 downwards.
CTCGGAGCGGCGACGTAGGGCGTCAGGTTCAGCACAGGTGCCTCTAGCCCCAAATCAATGTGCGTTGCGATCACGGCGCAACCGCCCTGCGCCAG
>CAWUXN010000390.1:0-6012 GCA_963926415.1 uncultured Loktanella sp. | reverse complement strand
CAAGAGGCCGCACCGCCGCGCACGCTGGCCGGAGTGGACGAGCTAGACCGCGTGCTGGGCGGCGGCTTGGTCAAGGCGTCTGCCCTGCTGGTGGGCGGCGATCCGGGGATCGGAAAATCGACCCTTATGCTGCAGGCCGCCGCGCGGTTTGCGCGCAATGGGCTCAAGGTCATCTATGTCTCTGGCGAGGAATCGAACGCGCAAGTTCAGATGCGCGCACTGCGGCTGGGGCTAGAGAAAAGCCCCGTCATGCTCGCCTCTGACACCAATCTGCGCGACATCCTGACCACGCTTGAGGCTGAAAAAGCCGACCTGACGATCATCGATTCGATCCAAACGATGTGGGCCGACCACGTGGATTCCGCTCCTGGCTCTGTCAGCCAGGTCCGCACCTGCGCGCACGAATTGACGACATTTGCCAAGACGCACGATATGTCTGTCATCATGGTAGGCCACGTTACCAAAGAAGGGGCCATAGCCGGCCCGCGCGTAGTCGAACACATGGTCGATACTGTCCTGTATTTCGAAGGAGAGCGCGGCCACCAGTTCCGCATTTTGCGTAGCGTCAAAAACCGCTTTGGCCCGGCGGATGAAATCGGCGTGTTCGAGATGACCGGCAAAGGCTTGGCCGAAGTCCGCAACCCCTCTGCCCTGTTCCTGTCCGAACGCGGCGAGCCTGCGCCGGGGTCGGTTGTTTTTGCGGGCATCGAAGGCACCCGTCCAGTTTTGTGCGAAATTCAGGCCTTGGTCGCCCCCAGCCCGCACAGCCAGCCGCGCCGGTCGGTCGTGGGATGGGATGGCGGGCGTCTGGCGATGATAATGGCGGTGTTGGAATCGCGCTGCGGCGTGCCGTTCACCGGCCTTGATGTCTATTTGAACGTCGCGGGCGGCCTGCGTATTAGCGAACCCGCCGCCGATCTGGCGGTTGCCGCCGCGCTTGTGAGTGCCCGAGAAGACGCAGCCTTGCCCAAAGAAGCCGTTATTTTCGGGGAAATCAGCCTGTCCGGCGCACTCCGTCCCGTCATTCAGACGGAAAATAGATTGAAAGAGGCGCAAAAACTTGGTTTTACCTCGGCGATCATGCCGCGGGCGCCAAAGGGCACCGGGGCTGCTGGATTGGAACTGCGCGAAATGCAGGATCTGGCTAGTTTCGTTGAACAGGTCTTTGGCGCGCGCCAAGGCTGACCCCGGGGGGAAATCCATTGGAAGGTTTCACAATCATCGACGCCGTTGTCGCTGGTATCATCGTGATTTCGGCACTGCTGGCGTACAGCCGCGGCCTTGTTCGCGAAGCTATGGCGATCGCCGGCTGGATAGGCGCAACGGTTCTGGCCTTTATCTTTGCCCCGCAGGTGCAGCCGCTAGTGCGGCAGATCCCAGGTCTCGACGGCTTTATCGGTGACAGCTGCGAATTGTCGATCATCGCTGCATTTGCCGCGGTGTTTGCGGTGGCGCTGGTTGTCGTGTCGATCTTTACGCCGTTGTTTTCATCCGTCGTGCAGCGCTCTGCGTTGAACGGCTTGGACCAGGCAGCCGGCTTCTTGTTCGGCGTGTTCCGCGGCATCCTGCTCGTGGCCGTCGCGTTCTTTGTCTATCAGACGGTACTGTCCAGCCAGAATGTCGCCATGGTGGATAACAGCCGATCCGCCATCGTCTTTAGCCGCATGGCCGACAAGATCGCAGAACGCGACCCAGAGGCTACGCTGTCTTGGGTTACCTCCCAATATCAGCAGCTGGTCGGGGAATGCGGCGCGCCGGAGTAATCCGGCACACAACATTTAAAAATTATGGCGCGGCGGGTTCAGTTGCTGAATCCGCTGCAACGTCTTCGGGCTTTTCGGGTTTTTGATGAACCTCATCAGCCGCGCCCAAGAAATTACTAACGATTCCCATGCCGTCGACATTGTCCGCGACAACCTTGAACACCACAAGGAACGGCACCGCGACAAGCGCCCCGGCGATGCCCCACAGCCAGCCCCACAGCACCACGGTCAGGAACACAGCGACTGTGTTCAGCTCCAGCTTGCGGCCCAGCAGTGTGGGGGTGACAAAGTTCCCCTCGATCGTGGTCAGCGTCAAATAGGCGGCCGGGGCCAGCAACGCATAGCTGAAGCTGTCGAAGGTGATGATCGACAGGCCCGCAACCAGCACCACCCCGGTGATAGCCCCCAGATAGGGCAAGAAATTCAGCAAAAACGCCGCGATGCCCCAGATATAAGCGTAAGGCATGCCAAGAAGCGTCAGGACAGAACCGATGCCGATGCCAAGGCCTGCGTTGATCAGCGCGATGGTCAGCAGGTAATGTGACACCCGCCGTTCAATATCGTAAACCATCGTCAGGGCACGCTTCTTGCCGCTCATCGTCGGGAATGACTGCACCAGCTTGAGATAGAACAAGTCGCCCGACGCCAGCAGGAATGATGCCAGCACAAGGGCCACAGCGAGTGTCGAGCCAATCGTTCTAAGGACACTCATCGCACTATCAATCAGAGTAGGCTGCTTAACGACGACTTCCTTCACCGCGGGATCAGTGCCAGCCATGCTTGCCACGTCCTCACCGGCTTGGCGCACGTTCTCTAGCTGCCGGAACACACCGCTTAGCTTGGTCTGCAGCTGGTCCCCCATGGAACCGGCGTCGTTCATCCACCCCACAACCGTGCCAGAAGAAAAATAGATAACCGCCGTAATTGCCAGCGCCGTGATGCCGATCAGCCCAACCGCAGACACCCAATGTGGTACGCCAATCCGGGACAATCCGCGCGATAACGGCGACAGGGTCAGCGCGATCAAAAAACCTAGCAAGATCGTCAGCAGCAGGTCCTTGGCAAAATAGCAGGTCACAAAGACCGAGATCAGCATGATCACGTTCAGACTGCGACGAATCGCTTCGAGGTGGGTTGCGCGTTTCATCAGGGGCCTGACATTAATTGAATTAGCGGCAAAACGCGCCGAAGCGAGAACTGGTTACATTGCGCATTAACGCGGCATCTGGTCACATGTTCCGCCCTTGTTTCAGATCAGATGCCCGCCACGCGTTGCCGCAGTGCGGCAATTAATTTCGTCCTGACACCGCACCGCGTGTATCAGTCCCGTGACACTGTCTTTGATACGCGCTAAGACGCCCGGAACTTCCCCGGATTCGGAGCTGCCCCGTGCCAGAAGCGACCTCCCCCTGCGCCACACCCTCTTTGGCGAAGGATTTGCCAAGTCATCCCTTTTATATCGATGCGGACAGCGACAAGCTGCGCGAAGAATGCGGGGTCTTTGGCGTCGTCGGCGTGACCGAGGCCAGCAACTTTATTGCCCTTGGACTGCACGCGTTGCAGCATCGGGGCCAAGAAGCCGGCGGCATCGTCACCTATGACGCGACCAGCGGCTTCAATCAGGCCCGCCGAATGGGTCTGGTGCGCGACAACTTTACCAGCGCCGACATGATGGCGATGTTGCCGGGCGAACTCGGGATCGGCCACGTCCGGTACTCCACTGCCGGACACAAGGGCCAGACCGCAATCCGCGACGTGCAGCCCTTTTTTGGCGAATTTTCCATGGGCGGTGCGGCGATTGCCCACAATGGCAACATCACCAACGCCATCGCCTTGCGTAAGGAATTGATCGAGCGCGGCTCGATATTCCAAAGCTCGTCCGACAGCGAATGCATCATTCACCTGATGGCCCGGTCCATGGGCCGCACGATCCCCGACCGCATGGAAGATGCACTGCGTAAGGTCGAAGGCGCGTTTTCCGTTGTCGCCATGACCCAGTCCAAACTGATTGGCTGCCGCGACCCGCTGGGCGTGCGCCCGCTGGTGCTGGGTAAACTGGGCGACGGTTGGGTGCTGTCGTCAGAAACCTGCGCGCTGGACATCGTCGGTGCCGACTTCGTCCGAGAGATCGAACCGGGCGAAATGGTCGTCATCAGCGCCGAGGACGGCATGCAGTCGCATTTCCCGTTCCGCCGGGCCAAATCGCGATTCTGCATCTTTGAACACGTCTATTTCAGCCGCCCCGACAGCATCCTTGGCGGCCGCTCGGTCTATGAAACCCGTCGCCAAATCGGGGTTGAACTGGCCAAAGAGGCCCCGGTTGACGCCGACCTCGTCTGCCCTGTGCCCGATTCTGGCACGCCTGCCGCCATTGGCTACAGCCAGCAATCAGGCATCCCCTATGCGATGGGCATCATCCGCAACCAATATATGGGCCGTACCTTTATCGAACCCTCGGAATCGATCCGCAACATGGGTGTGCGTCTGAAACTCAACGTCAACCGCGCGCTGATCAAGGGCAAACGGGTGATTTTGGTCGACGATTCGGTGGTGCGCGGCACCACCTCACGCAAGATCAAAGACATGATCCTCGAGGCAGGTGCCGCCGAAGTGCACTTCCGCATCGCCTCGCCGCCCACCGCTTGGCCCTGCTTTTACGGCGTCGATACCCCCGAACGCAGCAAACTGCTTGCCGCGACAATGACCGAGGACGAGATGCGCGACTGGATCGGGGTCAACAGCCTCAAATTCATCTCGCTCGACGGTCTTTACCGTGCGGCGGGCGAGGCAAAGGGGCGCAATCCGGCAAGCCCGCAATATTGCGACGCCTGCTTCTCGGGCGAATATCCCGTTGCACCTTCGGATAAAATCGCCGAAGGTTTCGAGATGAAAGCGGCCGAATAACCGCCCGCAGCGCATGGATCAGCCCTGCCCATGACCCAAGTTTTCGTGCTTTGTACCGGCCGCTGCGGATCGACCACCTTCGCTGCGGCCTGCAAACAGGCGACCAACTTCACCGCCGCCCACGAATCGCGCACCTACCGGCTTGGCGCCGACCGCTTCGCCTATCCGCCAAATCATATCGAGGTTGACAACCGCCTGGCCTGGTTCACCGGCAAACTTGACGCCCGCTTCGGCGCGGCGCCCTTCTACGTCCACCTCAGCCGCGACCGCGCCCAGACCGCCGCCTCTTTCGCCACCCGCCTCAACCACGGGCTGATGAAAACCTACCGCAGCGGCATCATGCCCAACCTTTTGCTGCGCGAACCGCAAACCCCCGCCCTTGCCATCGCCGAAGACCTTGTCGACACCATCACCGCAAACATCACCCTGTTCTTGCGCGACAAACCCCGCGTGATGCAGATCAGCCTCGAAACCATCACCACAGATTTCCCAAAATTCTGGAATTGGATTGGCGCGCAGGGCAATCTTGACGCCGCCCTCGCCACCTTCGCCACGCGACACAACGCCACCAGACCCTAAGCCCCCCTTGCCCTTTCATCTTGGCTCAAATATCTCCGCCGGAGGCTTCGACGCCGCAGATGACCGCCCAGATCAAAGGATAAAGCCATGATCCAACGCATCGCCCTGATCACTGGCGCCTCGCGCGGCCTCGGTGCCGCCTTGGCCGAGGATCTTGCCATCCGGGGCTGGCATGTCGTGGCGCTGGCCCGCACCGTCGGCGGGCTAGAAGAACTTGACGACCGCGTCAAAGCGCTGGGCCTGCCCGGTGCAGGCGGCCTGACGCTTGCGCCGATGGATGTTACCGACAGCGACGCCATGCAGCATCTGTGCCTCTCGATCCATCAGCGTTGGGGCGGCCTTCAACTTTGGGCGCATACCGCGATCCATGCAGCCCCGCTTGCCCCCGCAGGCTCGATTGACGCAAAGGACATGGCGAAATCCGTCGCCACCAATCTGACCGCCACCGCAGCCCTCGTGCCGATGGTCGAACCCTTGCTGCGCGCAGGCGAAGGCCAAGCGCTGTTTTTCGACGACCCGCGCGCAGGCGCGAAATTCTTCAGCAGCTACGGCGCAACCAAGGCCGCCCAAATCGCCATTGCCCGCTCTTGGGCGGCCGAAAATGCCAAGATCGGCCCACAGGTGCGTATCCTAACCCCCGACCCAATGCCCACCGCCACCCGGGCGCGGTTCTTTCCGGGCGAAGATCGCGCGCCGCTGCATGCGCCGCGCGACGTTGCCCGCCGCCTGCTTGCTGGCCTTTGACGCCGATCCTCTACAGCTTTCG
>CAWUXN010000389.1:0-7881 GCA_963926415.1 uncultured Loktanella sp. | reverse complement strand
AACCAGATTGTCGCAATGTTGGGTGCTGTTGTTATTCCAATCATCTACTGGCTTTTGTTTGCCGGTCGGTTGAGTAACGAACTGAACGGCCTCGTGCCCATCGGGCTTGAAGCCATCACGTCCACGCAGTTTGGCGGCTTCATGCTGTCGATCGTCATCGGCGTGTCGGCCATCGTGCTGTCGCTGCCGCTGGGGATCATGCTGGCCCTTGGCCGTGCATCCGACCTGTTCATCGTGACCAAACTGTCCGTCGGCTTCATCGAGGTCATCCGAGGCGTGCCGTTGATCGTCTGGCTGTTCACCGCGTCCTTGCTGCTGAACTACTTCCTGCCGCCGGGCACGAACTTTGACCTGACCCTGCGGGTTATCATCATGGTGACGCTGTTCTCTGCCGCCTACATCGCTGAAGTTGTGCGCGGGGGCCTCGCTGCTGTGCCCAAGGGCCAGTACGAGGGGGCCGATTCGCTGGGTATGTCCTATTGGCAGTCCATGCAGTTGATCGTGCTACCCCAGGCGCTGAAGATTTCGATCCCAGGGATCGTGAACACCTTTATCGGTCTGTTCAAGGATACGACGCTGGTGGTCTTCATCGGTCTGCTTGACCCGCTGGGCCTGACTAATGCGATTCGCGCCAGCACCGACTGGAACGGCATCTATTGGGAACTCTATGTCTTTATTGGCCTGATGTTCTTTATCGCCTGCTTCAGCATGGGCCGTTATTCACTGCACCTGGAGAAAAAGCTCCAGCGTGAACACCGTTAAGGGAGGCATGACTATGTCAGAGGCCGTTCAAAATCGCGAAATCAACCGCAGCGCCATGCAGGTGAGCGACGAAATCGCCATCGAAATCAATAATATGAACAAGTGGTATGGCACTTTTCATGTGTTGCGGGACATCAACCTGACGGTGAATCAGGGCGAGCGTATCGTCATTTGTGGCCCGTCGGGCTCAGGTAAATCGACGCTGATCCGCTGCATCAACCGACTGGAAGAGCACCAGTCCGGACAGATCATCGTCGACGGGACCGAGCTGTCCTCGGACCTGAAGAACATCGACAAGATCCGGTCCGAGGTCGGCATGTGCTTTCAGCACTTTAACCTGTTTCCGCATCTGACGATCTTGGAAAACTGCACGCTGGCCCCGATTTGGGTGCGTAAGACACCCAAGAAAGAAGCCGAAGCCACGGCGATGCATTTTCTGGAAAAGGTGAAGATCCCCGACCAGGCGCACAAGTACCCTGGTCAATTGTCGGGCGGCCAGCAGCAGCGCGTCGCCATCGCACGGTCCTTGTGCATGAAGCCCCGCATCATGCTGTTCGACGAGCCGACGTCGGCACTGGACCCTGAGATGATCAAGGAGGTCCTTGATACCATGATCGAGCTGGCGGAAGAGGGCATGACCATGCTCTGCGTCACCCACGAGATGGGATTTGCTCAAGCCGTGGCGAACCGCGTGATCTTTATGGACCAAGGTCAGATCGTGGAGGAGAACGAGCCGCATGCGTTCTTTAACAACCCGCAGTCGGAACGTACCAAATTGTTCCTGAGCCAGATCTTGGGTCACTGACCAGAGCCAATTCTTTGGCGAAAACTGGGAAAAGGACGGGGGTCAGCCCCCTGACCCCCGAGGTGTTTCTGACGAGAAGAAATGGACCGCGTGCCGTCTGGCGCGCGGTCCTTATTGTTTCAGATCGGCTGGGGTCACAAAATCAATGCAGGTGCCCCGGCGGATGTCGGACCAGCGTTCGGCGTCAAAGCGGATCACAGCGGTGGCTGCGGTTGGATAGTCATCAAAGCGTTGATGCGACGGCGGCGCGTTCACTAAGTGCTGCGCGGCTAGTCCGATGCCGGGGTTGTGGGCGCAGACCAACAGTGTGTCCGTAATCTGCGCCTTGACGCGCCGCACGATAATATCGGCAGACGCATTATAAAGCGCAGGCAGATATTGTGCATGATCCGGCAGGTCCAAGCTGGCCATGACATGTTGCAACGTTTGGCGCGTGCGCATGGCATCAGAGGACAGCACCGCGGCTGGGACGTGCCCAGCATGACGTAGCCACGTACCGATTGCGCGGGCATCCCGGGCTCCGCGCTCAGTCAGGGTTCGGTCATGATCCGATGCCATTGGATCGTTCCAGCCGGATTTGGCATGTCGCATCAGGATCAGTGTCAGGGACACCTATCAATCCTGCCGCGATTTTACGCGCGTTTCCGTGGACCGGATAATCGACCCGGCACCGTGTTCAGTGAAAAGCTCCAGCAGAGAGGCGTTCGGTAGGCGCCCGTCAAGGATGACGACAGCGCGCACGCCATCCTCGATCGCCTTGAGCGCGGTTTCCACCTTGGGGATCATGCCTCCTGCGATGGTGCCGTCAGCGATCATCTCGCGAATCTGGTCGGGGTTCAACTGGGTCAAAACTTCGCCGCTGGCATCTTTCACACCGGCAACGTCTGTCAGCAGCAGCAGGCGATCCGCCTTAAGCGCGCCTGCGATAGCCCCGGCCGCCGTGTCACCATTGACGTTGAAGGTTTCCAGAAAATCCATGCCGGTCGCGACGGGGGCGACCACGGGAATGATGCCCGCGCCGTACAGATCTCGTAGCACTTGCACGTTCATTTCCACCGGACGCCCAACGAAGCCAAGTTCGGGATCGTCCGCCTCGGCCACCATCAGATCGTCGTCCTTGCCCGACAGGCCAACGGCGCGGCCGCCTTCGTCCATGATGGCTTGTACAATACGCTTGTTCACAAGGCCGGTTAGGACCATTTCGACCACTTCGACTGTGGCCTGATCGGTCACCCGCTTGCCGCGGATGAACTTTGATTCGATCCCGAGCTTTTGCAGCATCTCGTTGATCATCGGGCCGCCACCGTGGACGACGACAGGGTTCATGCCGACCTGTTTCATCAACACGATGTCACGGGCAAATTCGGCCATCGCATCGGCATCACCCATGGCGTTGCCGCCAAATTTCACGACGACGACAGCGCCGGAGTATCGTTGCAGATATGGCAGGGCTTCTGACAGAGTGCGCGCCGTGGCGATCCAGTCTCGGTTCATGTCCTGCGTCCTCATGGCTATCCCCCGAAGTATGTTATCAAGGGATAGCGGAGCGCGCGATCACCCTCAAGCGACGATCAACGCGTTGGCAGGCCGTGTTTAGGCTTCGATTGAGGCAATCACGGCGCGTAGCGCGGCAATTCCATCGCTTTTTTCCGAACTGGTCAGAATCAGTTCCGGGTAGGCAGCTGGATGCTTTGCCATAGCGGCGCGGGTTGCGGCCATGCTGGCCTCTAGGTCGGACCCTTTAACCTTGTCTGTCTTGGTCATCACGACCTGAAAGGTCACGGCGGCGCGGTCCAGCAGGGTCATGATCTCTTCGTCCACGGCCTTGGCACCGTGACGGGCGTCAATCAGCACGAAGACCCGGCGCAACGTTGGGCGGCCTTGCAGGTAGTTTTTCAGCAGTGCCTGCCATTTGGCCACGACGGCCACAGGCGCATTGGCAAAGCCATAGCCGGGAAGGTCTACGACATAGAGGTCACCGACTGTGAAAAAGTTGATTTCCTGCGTTCGGCCCGGCGTGTTTGACGCCCGTGCCAGACCCTTGCGGCCCGTCAGCGAGTTGATCAGGGACGATTTGCCGACGTTGGACCGCCCGGCAAAGCAGACCTCTAGCCGGTCGGCGGGGGGCAGACCGTCCATGGCGACAACTCCCTTCAGGAACGTCGTCTCGCCGGCGAACAGCAGGCGGCCTTTTTCAAGCGCCTCGTCCGAGGGCATCTCGATTTCTGGGAATGGCAGTTGCATCACAGCACCTCTAGTTCGTCGCCACGGGCGATCCTGCCGCCGGTTATTACGGCTGCATAAACGCCAAAGTCGGTATGAGTCCAGCCATCGCGCAATGCGCCCAGCGTATCAGCGTCGCGCAGGCCGGTTTGTGGACTGGCTGCGGTATGGGCACAACGGGCGATTCGCTCTTCGATACGCAGGACAACGGCACCGATCCGGATGTTGCGGCCAAGCCAGTCCCATTCGGTCCAGGGTGCCAATCCGTCCAGCCAGATATTACCGCGCCAGCGCTCTGGCTCCAATGGCCTGCCCAGTTGATCCGCCACTGCCACATGGCTGGCGGTGTTCATAAGAGAGACCGAGGGATATTTGGTATCCGTCATGCCGCGCACGCCCGCAGTGACGAGCGTCTGCGGTGCAGCCCGTCCCGGCTGGGTGAGGGGCGCGACCCAAGCGATGAAGGCGGCGGCACCAGCAGGATCACCGGGTTGAATGACAATATCGTGCAAGTCCGGGTGCCGCATGTGCAGCGTTCCCGCATCTTCGTCCAGCTTTGCCGAGATGGCGGCCAGCGCAGGGTTGCGAGTTCCTATCATGAAGGTGTGGCATTCATCCCAGCCCCCCTGATACCGAGAGGCACCGGACGTTACCGCCCAGCGCCTGTCGTATGGCATCGTCTGGCCTGCAATCAGCGTGACGGCCTTCAGAGCCTCTCGTCCGTGGCTTTTGATCGGATGCCGCCACAGCGCGGCGACAGTCCCAATCACTTGGCCTTCGGCTTCTTGGGGCTATTCGCGGCGGCGCGCTCGGCTTTTTTACGGCTAAATGTCGAACTGATGTTGCCAAAGACGTCAGGCTTTGCCCCGTGGCTCCGCATGATCAGATACTGCTGCATAAAGGTGATCGTGTTGTTGGTGATCCAGTACAGAACCAGACCAGACGCGAACCCCCCGAGCATGAACATGAAGACCCAAGGCATCCACGCAAAGATCATCTTTTGCGTCGCATCTGCTGGGGTTGGGTTCAGTTTCTGCTGCAACCACATCGAGATGCCCAGCAGGATAGGTAGAACGCCGAGGCTGATGATGTGGATCGGAGAGGTGATATCTGGCGTGGCCCAAGGGAATAGGCCAAACAGGTTCAGGATCGATGATGGATCAGGTGCTGACAGGTCGCCGATCCAGCCGATCCATGGTGCGTGTCGCAGTTCCAAGGTGACGAAGATCACCTTGTAGAGCGAGAAGAAGATCGGGATCTGGATCAAGATCGGCAAGCACCCGGCAGCCGGATTAACCTTGTTTTCCTTGTAAAGCTTCATCATGCCGGTTTGCAATTGCGATTTATCGTCGCCGGCGCGTTCCTTCAGCTTCTCCATCTCAGGCTGAAGTTCCTTCATCTTGGCCATGCTGACGTAGGACTTATAGGCCAGCGGCAGAACAAGGAGTTTCAGGAAGAAGGTCAGGGCAATGATAGCAAATCCCATGTTGCCGATCAGCAGGTTCAGATGGTGAAGTACCCAAAAGATCGGCTTGGTCAGGAAAAAGAACCATCCCCAGTCAATGCTATCGACAAAGCCAGTGACGCCTGCGGCTTGATAATCGCGGATAGTTTCCCATTCCTTTGCGCCGGCGAAGAGCTGAGTTGTCACGCTGGCCGTGGCACCGGGGGCTACGGTCTGCGCGTCCTGCACAGCCTCAGCCTGAAAGATATCGCGTCCGGGGAAGTACTTGGCCACCGACCGAAACGGCACGGCCTGGTTGGGGATCAGAGTCGTCATCCAGTAGTGGTCGGTATAGCCGATCCAACCCGCACTGGTCACGTCCTGCCGTTCGGCATTGGTACCGTAACGGTCGTCGACCGCAAAATCCAGCATCTTCTTGTATTTAACTTCTTCCAGCGTGCCGTCGGTCATGCGGACAAGACCCTCGTGCAGGATAAAGAAGTTCTGCAGGTCAGACGGCATGCCCTCTTGGCGCAGCATGCCGTAGGGGTACAGGCTGACCTCGGCGGTGCCGGTGTTTTCGACACTTTGCGCGACGCTGAACATGTATTTGTCATCGACAGAGATCTGGTTGCGGAAAATCTGGCCAGCGCCGTTGTCCCAGACCAGCGTGACTGGCGTCTCGGGCGTCAGCGTCTCGCCATCCTCGACCGCCCACAGTGTGTCGGGGCCGGGCACTGCATCGGCGGCGATCCCACTGGCGGCGGCCCAGCCGAAGGACGCGAAATAGGCGTCTGGCGTGCCGCTGGGCGACAGCAGTGTCACCTGAGGCGAGGAGTCGTCGATGGCTTCGTGGTACTGCGTCAGCTTCAGATCGTCGATCCGGCCGCCCAGCAGGGAAATCGTGCCGGACAGTTCCGGCGTCTGCACTGTTACACGCGGCGCGTCAGCGACGGCTGCAGTTGCGGGGTCAGTGGGTGTTGCGATGCCGCCCGTGACGGGATCAGCTGTCGGCAGGGTCGCATCCTGCTGTTCCTGTACCGGCTCAAGCGTCGCGGGGGCCTGTACCTCTGGCGGGAACAGGAACGTCCAGACGATGATGACCAGCGTGCTAAGCACAAGGGCCAGGATCAGGTTCTTGTTTTGATCTTCCATGCGTCGTGACCATCCGTCTGTAAAATCTGGTGGGGTTGGTTCAAACCGCCTGACCCCCAAAGGTCAAGGGGTTTCAGGCTCTTTGTGATTAAGAGAAAGCCCGGTAAAATCGAACAGCGCCGTATCAAGCAGATGACTTGGCCTGGTGTTCATCAGGGACGAGAAGATTTTCTGCCGCCGGCCTGGGCTGTTCGACTCCCAGCTATCGAGCAGGCGCTTGATCTGCTGGCGCTGCAGCCCGTCCTGCGATCCGCACAGATCGCACGGGATGATGGGATAGTTCATGTCGCGGGCGAACTTGTCGCAATCGGCCTCTGCCACATGGGCGAGGGGGCGATAGAGGAAAAGATCGCCCTCGTCGTTCTTCAGCTTGGGCGGCATGGTGGCCAGCTTGCCGCCATGAAAGAGATTCATGAAAAAGGTTTCCAGAATATCATCGCGGTGATGGCCCAGCACGACGGCGGTGCAGCCTTCTTCCCTTGCGATGCGATACAGGTTGGCGCGGCGCAGACGCGAACACATCGTGCAAAGTGTCCGGCCCAGCGGAGTCTTGTCCATGACGACGGAATAAGTGTCGCGGTATTCGATCCGGTGCGGCACGCTCATCTTTTGCAGAAATTCCGGCAGGACCGTCGCTGGAAAGTTCGGCTGTCCTTGGTCCAGATTGCAGGCCAACAGCTCAACCGGTAGCAGGCCGCGCCATTGTAGTTCGTACAAGATGGCAAGCAGAGTGTAGCTGTCCTTGCCGCCTGACAGGCAGACCAGCCACTTGCCGCCCGGCGCGATCATGCCGTAGCGTTCTGTAGCCTCGCGGGTTTCGCGGACCAGCCGCTTGCGCAACTTCTTGAACGCGACCGTGTCCGGTGCGCCGTGGAAAAGAGGGTGAATTTCGGTTTCGTCAAGCATGGCGAATTACCTACTGCGGCAGGGGTCAAAACACTAGATAAATAGACTGCTGTTGTGGTCATTTTGTCAGGTCGCGCCAGCCGATTTTTCGGCGAAAAAACGGAGGTCACCAAATTTGCGTCGAAAACTTGGTTTGTGCTAGTCGGGAACGTTGTCGATGCCTGATCTACCCCATGGATGGCAGCGCCCAACGCGCCGCAGTGTCAGCCAGCCACCCTTGATAGCGCCGTGACGCTCCAGCGCCTCAAGCGCATAAGCAGAACAAGTCGGATGGAAGCGGCAGCCATGGCCAACCCAAGGCGACAGTAGCAAGCGATAGGCGCGCACTGGAGCGGCCAGAACGTACGCGAGCGGCGTCACTGATTCACCTTTTCAAGCGCGCGGATCAGGTCTGACTGCAGTTGCAGGAATGGCAAGGTTCCCGTCGTCTCCGCCCGACCCACAAGGACATAGTCCCAGCCGGGGCGGCCATGCACTGGCAGGATCAGGCGCGCAATCTCGCGCAATCGCCGTTTTGCGCGGTTCCGCGCCACAGCGTTGCCGACCTTCTTGGAGCAGGTGTAGCCCACTCGCATCAGATCGTTGC
>CAWUXN010000388.1:0-3721 GCA_963926415.1 uncultured Loktanella sp. | reverse complement strand
TTCTGCTGGCAGAGGGTGGAAACTGATCCGCACAGACCGCACATCGCCCAACCACGGGCCGCGGCGGAATGATCTCCTGCCGGATATGGTGGTCATCCACTATACGGCGATGACCAGCGCCGCTGCGGCCTGTAATACGCTTTGTAATCCCGACACCCAGGTATCGGCGCATTATCTGATTTCAGAGGACGGCACCGTGCATCGTCTTGTGCCAGAGCACATGCGCGCGTGGCATGCCGGGGCAGGGCGCTGGGGCGCGGCGGAGGATGTGAACAGTCGGTCCATCGGGATCGAGCTGGCCAATCCTGGCAACTGCCCCTTTGCCGCGCCGCAGATGGACGCCCTGTGCGATCTGCTGGAAGGCATTCAAGATCGCTGGGCTATTCGTCCTGATCGCATCATAGGTCATTCCGACATGGCACCGGGGCGCAAGATTGACCCCGGCGCACGGTTTGACTGGCAGCGGCTGGTGCGGCTGGGGCTGTCGGTTTGGCCTGACCCTGTCGGTGATCCGCCGCCCACACAGGCGTTCCGCCCCCTGATGCAGCGCATTGGTTATACTGCCGATGCGCCAGACAATACGCTGCTGTCGGCCTTTCGCCTGCGCTTTCGCCCGCGTGCTACGGGGCCATTGTGCGCCGCTGACATGGCGCTGATCGCTGACTTAGCCTATCGCTTTCCCGTTGACGCAGACCCTGCCACCGCTTAGGCGATCGAGCGTGCGGATGGCTGGACGGTCGCGGGCGGTAACGTCCGAGGAAAGTCCGGACTCCATGACGGCAACGGTGCCGGGTAACACCCGGCGGGGGCAACCCCAGGGAAAGCGCCACAGAGAAGAGACGGCCTTGGTCGCACCACGTGTGCGGCATTGCAGACACCAAGGTCACGGTGAAACGGTGGGGTAAGAGCCCACCGCGCGACTGGCAACAGAAGCGGCACGGCAAGCCCCACCGGGAGCAATGCCAAATAGGGGCCTTGCGCCGGTGTGATCCAGCAATGGATATCCCGGTAGGGACGCCTGACCCAAAAGGCCCGGGTTGGCAGCTAGAGGGTCGTCGGTAACGGCGGCCTTAGATGAATGATCGTCCAACTGCTGCAAGGCAGGGGACAAAATCCGGCTTACAGGCCATCCGCACATAACGGCCGCCCCGGAAATAAGGCCAATATCCGCCCGGGTGCGACTGCATCACCCTTCAACCCGTTTTGTGGTTGACTCGGGGCCTGCGCCAGTTAGAAGGCAATCCTCAAGAGATTTGATGCGCAGCACGCATTCCGCGCCGCGAACAGGAGAAGAAACATGGCGAAGCCAACCACCATCAAGATCCGCCTGAACTCCAGCGCGGGAACCGGGCACTTCTATGTCACCAAGAAGAACGCCCGCACCATGACCGAAAAGATGGTCTGCAAAAAGTACGACCCCGTTGTGCGTAAGCACGTCGAGTACAAAGAAGGCAAGATCAAGTAAGATTTGCCACATTTGAATTACGCTGGGCCTCGCATCTGCGGGGCCTTTTGCGTTTGTGGGGATTTGTGTGGGGCGGGAGCCGGATGGCTTAGTCCTGCTTTGCGACCTGCTTGCCGCGCCACATGATGAACAAGCCGGACAGAACGATGAGGCCGGAACCGGTCCATGTGGCCGCGTTCAGGCGCTCGCCAAACAGCAGGACGCCCATCGCGATCCCGAACAGCAGCCGGGTATAGCGGAACGGTGTCACTGCCGACACAGCGCCACTACGCATGGCTTTCATCAGGCTGGCATATGCGGCAACCCCGGCTGAAACCGCGCCCAGCAGGCATAGAGCGGCCCGAGTGTCCGGGCGGATGAAACTTGACCCGTCCCACAACGTATACAGCCCGCCAGCGGCGATCACGGCGCAAAATCCATATAACCCCAGTAGCAGCGTGCCTACCGTCACAGGGGCCGCACGGCTGGCCAGATCGCGGCCCGCAAAGCCGAACATACCCACCACCGCCAGCAGCGACAGCGCCGAAAAGCTTTCGGTGCCCGGCTGCACGATTATGACGACGCCCACCAGCCCTACCACTATGGCCGCCCAGCGCCGCCAGCCGACGGATTCCTTGAACAGGATTGCTGCCCCGGCCACGACCACCAGCGGCGTTGCCTGCAGGATTACCGTCGCCGCCGATAGCGGGATCATGGCAATGGCAAGGACATAGAACAGGCGGCCCGTAATCTCGAATACGACACGGATGCGCATGGGGGCCGACAACACGTCCGGCACATACAGAGGCAGGCCATTGGCGCGTGCCAGGGTGGCAAAAACAGCTGCGCCGCCGATGCCGAACAGGATCAGGATCTGACCGATCGGCAGGGTCTGCGCCGCTGATTTCAGGAATGCATCCTCGACCGCGAAAAGGGCCATGGCCAGAACCATTAAGGCGCTGCCGATTAGGTCAGCTTTGCGGGCATGTGCCACGTTTTTCATTCTGGCGTAGTCCCGGATGGCTGATGGCCCGCTGAATGCGCGCCCACTGCTGCGCTTATACGCGGGCAGCGGCAATAAATAAGGCCGGTCACACGGACCGGCCTTTTCATGTCTTGCTGTGGCAGCGATTACTCGCGGTTGCCGAACAGATGCAACATGAACATGAACATGTTGATGAAGTCGAGGTAGAGGTTCAGCGCGCCCATGATCGCGGACTTGCCCAGCCACTCTGCGTCGCCGTGTTGGGCGTGCGCGATGTAGTCTGTCTTGATCTTCTGCGTGTCATAAGCGGTCAGGCCTGCAAAGATCAGCACGCCAATGGCGGAAATCGCCAGCTGCATGACGCCGGACTGCAGGAAGATGTTGACGACCGATGCCACGATTAGGCCGATGACGCCCATGATCAGAAAACTGCCCCAGCCGCTGATGTCTTTCTTAGTCGTGTAGCCATACAGCGACAGGCCGGCAAAGCCCACAGCGGTGAACAGGAACACCTGAATGATCGAGAAGCCGGTGTAGACCGCAAAGATCCACGACAGCGACAGACCCATCAGCGCAGCAAAGGCGTAAAAGAACGTCTGTGCGCCAGCGACCGAGAGTTTGTTGATCATCGCGCCCATAGTGAACACCATGGCCAGCGGGGCGAACATGACGACCCATTTAAGCGGGCTGGTATAAAGCATCACGCCAAAGTCGGTCAGATAGGTGTTTGAGCCGATCTGCGCACCAGTCGGCACGGGCGACAGCGCCAGACCGGAAATGGCCCACGCGGCGGCGGCCGTGATCAGCATACCTACAGACATGATGCCGTAGACCTTGTTCATGTGGGCGCGAAGCCCTTCGTCAATTGCGGCGCCGCGGACGGTGCCCGCGGTCCTGATCGTTTGATATTCAGCCATCAAGACCTCCTGTTTTAAGCAGCGCGCAATGAACAATGCGCTCGGGTTTTATATTGGCAGAGAGGGCTCACGTTTCAAGGGCTCTTACCCCGTCGCGGCAGGTTGACACAGTTTGTTGCCAAAGGGTTCAGGCGCGGACGGCCCGGCGGGTGGCTGGCTATTGGTGATCCGGGGCAGTACCGGTGGCGCTGCCCCCTTTTTTTAAGGACTATGGTGTCATCCAGCGCCTATGGCGTGATGACGACCTTGCCGGTCGATTTGCGGCTTGCGATCAACTCTAACCCCTCAGCCGCGCGGTCCAAGGGCAGCGTATCGCTGATATGAGGCTTCAGCCGCCCTTGGGCATACCAATCCATCAGCTCTGCCAGGCTGTCC
>CAWUXN010000387.1:0-5650 GCA_963926415.1 uncultured Loktanella sp. | reverse complement strand
AATATCTCTTTCATCAATGACTACGTCGTCGGCTGCTTCTTTGGCATGATCGGCAAGATGTTCGTCAACGCGCTGAAAACGCTGGTCGTGCCGCTGGTGTTTTTTTCGCTGATTGGTAGCCTGGCCGGGATTGGTGATGTGCGTGTGCTGGGTCGTGTCGGCAGCAAATCCTTTGTGCTTTACATCGTGATCACCGCCCTTGCCATCATAGTCGCGCTGGTGCTTTAGGCTATCTAAAGGGTTCGACATTACAGGTATCGACGCCAGCGGCATTTCCGCAGCCGAGGCACCAAGCGTCTGGAATGTCTATGCGGCCATCGTGCCAACCAACCCGATTGCCGCCTTTGCGTCTGGCGAAATGCTGCAGGTTATCTTTTACACGGTGGTCCTTGGTAAAGCCGTCCTGATGATGGGCGACCGGTCCAAGCCGTTCGTCGAAGCTTGCGACTACATGAACTAAGTGATGATGAAGATTGTCGATCTAGTCATGCTTACCGCGCCCTACGACGTGTTCGCCCTGATCGCCAAAACCTTTGCAGAGCAGGGCCTTGGTCTGTTCCTGCCGCTGATCTCTTATGCGCTGACAATGGTGGGCGCGTTGATGATCCATCTGTTCATCACGCTGCTGGGTTTGCTGAAACTTCTGTCCAGCATGAACCCGGTCACTTTCATGAAAAAGATGCGTCCGGAGCAAATTTTTGCCTTCTCGACCGCGTCGTCAAACGCCACCATCCCGGTGCCGTATCAGTGCACTACGGAACTGGTTGGTGTGGATGAAAATGTTGCGTCCTTCTGCATCCCGTTCGGTGCGACGATCAACATGGACGGCACCGCGATCATTCAGGGCGTGGCTAACGTCTCTTTGGCCAATGTCTATGGCATTGATCTGGGCCTGTCGGGCTTCTGACAGTCATTGGCATGGCCGTGCTGGCGTCGATTGGCACCTCAGGGGTTCTAGGTGTCGGTCTGGTCATGCTGACCATGGCCCTGACGCAGGTCGGTCTGCCTATTAAAGGCATCGCGATCATCCTTGGCGTTGACCGCCTGATGGACATGATCTGGACCGCGGTGAACATCACCGCCGACGCCATCGTCACGACCATCGTGGCCAAGGGCGAAGGCAAGGTTGATATGGACATCTTCAACAACCCCCATGCCTGCACCACCGGCGAGGGCGAGGCGCATCTGCTGGATCACGCCATTGCCTGAACGGGCTAACATGTCGAAACGGGGCAGCAGGATTTTGCGGCCCTTTTCATTTCTCAAACCCGTTGTTAACGTATCAGTACCTCGGGGGGCCAATCTGGCTGAGATGCGCAAGCGGACCCGTTGAACCTGAACCGGTTAAGACCGGCGGAGGGAAGGTCCGGCAATCACGCTGTCCCCCATTCCGCCCGTCGTTTTGGAGGATGACATGAAGACCACTCTCTTAAGCGTCGGCGCGATCCTGTGTGCAAGCACGGCTATCGCCCAGACGCCCACACTGAACGTGCTGACCTACGACAGCTTTACATCCGAATGGGGCCCTGGCCCCGCAATAGAGGCGGCGTTCGAGGCAGAATGCGCTTGCGATCTGGTCTTTACCGGAGCTGGCGACGGCGCGGCCCTGCTGGCACGGTTGCAGTTGGAAGGGATCCGCACCGATGCGGATATCGTTCTTGGTCTTGATACCAACCTGACCGCCGCTGCCCGCGATACTGGCCTGTTTGCGCCCCATGGCGTGACAGCAGACCTGAATTTGCCGGTTGCTTGGGATGACGACACATTCCTGCCGTTCGACTGGGGCTATCTGGCATTTGTCGCGGAAAAGGACACGCCTGGGGTCACATCCTTCCGCGCACTTGCGGACAGCGATTTAAAGATCGTCATTCAGGACCCGCGGTCGTCGACCCCTGGTTTGGGGCTGCTGATGTGGGTTCACGCGGCCGAAGGTGATGGCGCGGCGCAGATCTGGGCCGATTTGGCCGATAACATCGTCACCGTCACGCCGGGCTGGACCGAAGCCTATAATCTGTTCCTCGAAGGCGAGGCGGACGCGGTGCTGTCCTACACTACGTCGCCGGCTTATCACCTGATCGCCGAAGACGACGACAGCAAGACGTCATGGGGCTTTGACGTTGGCAATTACCTGCAGGTCGAAGTGGCGGCCAAGGTTACCGGAACCGATCAGCCCGAGCTGGCGGATCAGTTCATGGCCTTCATTGCGCAGCCCGGATTTCAAAACGTGATCCCGGAAACCAACTGGATGTATCCAGCAACCGAGGTCAGCTTGCCTGATGGCTTTGACACGCTGACTGTGCCTTCAAAAGGGTTGCTGCTGTCTGCACAGGATGCGGCAGATGTCCGGGACGCGCTGGTCGAGACGTGGCGCGCCGCGCTGTCGCAATAATCCGCAGCCTACCAGCGTGGCTGACCGCCGCGCTGGTACTGGCTCTGACCCTTGGCACGCTGGCCGCGGTCGCATGGCGGGCGGAAGTTGGGCGCGGGCTGTCGGCGGGTGACTGGTCAGCGATCCGTTTTACAGTTCTTCAGGCCGCAGCGTCGGCTGTCGTCAGTGTCGTGCTGGCGATTCCCGTCGCACGCGCTCTGGCGCGGCGACAGTTTCGCGGACGTGGTGCGTTGGTCATGCTGCTAGGCGCACCCTTTATCCTGCCGGTTATAGTGGCTGTGCTGGGGCTGCTGGCTGTATTTGGGCGTGGCGGGCTGTTGAACGTCGGGCTGGGCGCAGTCGGCGTGGCCCCAGTGTCGATCTATGGCGCTGGCGGTGTTGTGCTGGCGCATGTGTTTTTCAATTTACCGTTGGCGGTCCGACTGATCCTGCAAGGGTGGCTGTCGATCCCGGCAGAGCGGTTTCGACTCGCTGCGCAACTGAACGCCCCGCTTTGGCGCGTGCTCGAACTGCCGATGCTGGCCCGGCATATGCCCGGTGCGTTGCTCGTCGTGTTTTTGATCTGTCTGACCAGCTTTGCTGTCGCCTTGACCCTTGGTGGTGGCCCCAGCGCCACAACGGTCGAGCTAGCGATTTGGCAGGCGATCCGCTTTGATTTCGATCTGGGCCGGGCCGCTTTGCTGGCCTGCGTGCAGTTTGCACTCTGTGCTATGGCCGCACTGGTTGCGTGGCACATCACACCGCTGGACGGGTTCGGCAGCGGGCTTGACCGCACAGTTGCCCGCTGGGATCAAAGCCGCTGGGACTGGGTTTGGCTGATACTGGTGACGCTGTTTCTGGTGTTGCCGTTGGCGATGATCCTGTGGCGCGGTGTGCCATCGTTGCCGGACATGGGGCTGGATATCTACCGCGCGGCGGGCCGGTCTGTTCTGGTAGCGCTGGCCGCGACGGCGCTGACACTGGGAGCGGCGCTGTCGCTGTCTCTGCGCGGCGGTCTGCTGGTCGTGATGATCGGGGCCTTGCCCTTGGCCGCCAGTGCATTGGTCATGGGGACTGGGTTGTTCCTGATGGTCTTTCCCTTCGTGAATCCCGTAACTGTCGCCTTGCCGGTTACGGTCTGCGTGAACGCGTTCATGGCGCTGCCCTTTGCCCTGCGGCTGCTCTCGCCGACGGTGGCTGACATCCGCGCCGACTATGGACGGTTGGCTGCAAATCTAGCACTGGGGCCGTGGGCCACGCTGCGGCTGATCATCCTGCCGCGCGTGCGTAAATCGCTCAGCTTTGCCGCTGGCTTGACTATGGCGCTGTCGATCGGCGACCTGGGTGTGGTCGCGCTGTTTGCAACACCAGCGCAGGAAACGCTTCCACTTGCGATGTATCGCCTGATGGGGGCCTACCGAATGGATGCGGCGGCAGGGGCGGCGGTTCTGCTTTTATTTTTGGCGTTGGGCGCGTTCTGGGTTTGCGATTCAAGGGGGCAGGGCGATGCTGACGCTGGATAATGTGACCGTGTCGAAAGGCACGTTTCAATTACATACGTGCCTGCAAGTGCCGCCCGGAATCACTGCGGTCATTGGCCCGTCTGGCGGGGGCAAGTCGACGTTACTGGCGGCCATCGCGGGGTTTGAGCTAGTTGTTGCTGGCCGGATTGGTTGGGATGGCATAGATTTAACGGGGCTGGTGCCGGGGCAGCGGCCCGTGACAATGCTGTTTCAGGACCACAACCTTTTTCCTCATCTGACCATCGCGCAGAATGTCGGGCTGGCTTTGGCACCGCGCGTGAAGCTGACGGCGCAGCAAGTTGCTCGGGTGGATGCAGCACTCGCTGACGTTGGGTTGCAGGGCCTTGGCGAGCGCAAACCCGCCACGCTTTCCGGGGGGCAGGTCGGGCGGGCAGCGCTGGCGCGCAGTTTGTTGTCGGACCGGCCGGTGGTGCTTTTGGACGAAGCATTTTCTGCCCTGGGCCCCGCACTGCGGGCCGAGATGCTGGAGCTTGTCCGGGAGAGAATGGCGGCGCAAGGGCGCACGGTGATCGTGGTCACACATGACCCGCAGGATGCACGCAGATTTGCAGATCAGATCATCTTTGTTGCTGAGGGTGTCGCGCATGCCCCGCAACGAACTGCGGATTTTTTTGACTATCCGACGCCTGCTGCCCGGTCGTATCTGGGCTAGTTTTCTAAATGAATAAGGCCCGCCACTGAAAAAGTGGCGGGCCTTATCGCTTTTAACTTTGGCGAAAGCCTTAGTCTTTCAGCTTGTTCTTATGCGGTGCCCAGATGCGCTTGTTTGTCAGATACAGCAGCACTGACAACACCGACAGGAAGATCACGCCGGTCAGACCGGCCTGTTTGCGGGCGGTCATTTTGGGTTCAGGGGCCCACATCAGGAATGCGGCCACGTCCTGCGATTCGGACTCGAGGCTGTTTTCATGGCCGTCATCGAACTCGACATCCTCACCATAAAGCGGCTGAGGCATGGAGATCCAGCTGCCGGGCACGGTGTGGTGGCCATGCTCGTCCTTGCAGGCGTCAGGGAAACCACCGTTGGCGAAGGCGACGTTATAATAACCTTCCATTGGGGTTTCCATTTCGGCGGCGCACTCGGGCTCTTCCTCGTAGCCGTCCATCAGGGACGCAAGGTATTCCGCGCCGCCCATGCCGTTGATGAACTGGCTGATGCCGGTGCCATAGGGGCCGTGGAAACCAGCCCGCGACTTGGCCATCAAAGACAGGTCAGGTGCGTTTGCCAGCGACGACTCGGGGTAGTAATCGGCGGGCGTCGCGGTGCGGTAGTCGCCAGCGCCGTCGGAGAGCGTCTTATCGAAGACTTCAAAGTTGGCCGCATAGGCCCGCATCTGGTCTTCGGGCAGGGCCGGGCCTGTTTCGTCGTGCAGCGTGCGGAACGAAACGCGGTTCAATCCGTGGCACGCGGCGCAGACCTCTGTGTAGATCTTCAGACCGCGCTGCAGCTGCATCGTGTCGTAGCTGCCGAACGGACCTTCGAACGAGAAATCAAAGTCATGGATTTCGACTTCTGTTTCGGCGGTGGCGGCACCGGCGGTGAACGCCAGTGCTGCCATGGCCGTCAGTGTGAGTTTGCGAAGCATGGTCACTTGGTCCTTTCTCACTCGGCCGGGTTCACGATGGTTTTTGTGCCACCGGTCGGCGCGTAGTGCGCATTGAAGTCGTCTTCGATCGTCGCAGGGGCTGCTAGCGGTTTTTCCATTACGCCAAGAAGTGGCAGGATAACCAGGAAGTA
>CAWUXN010000386.1:0-2511 GCA_963926415.1 uncultured Loktanella sp. | reverse complement strand
ATAGGCGTCGCCGACCAGCGCTTTTGTCGGCTCCCACGCGCCTTCAATCCCCAGCATGGCACCGCCAAGGATGGAGGCCAGAACAAGGTATGGGTTTGCGTCGGCACCGGCTACGCGATGTTCGATCCGCCGCGCCTTGTGATGGCCGCCGGGGATCCGCACGGCGACGGTACGGTTTTCATAGCCCCACGCCACGGACGACGGCGCATGTGTGCCCGGCAGCAGCCGGCGGAACGAGTTTTCGTGCGGCGCGAACACCAGCGCGTTCTCCTGCATGGTGTGCAGCAGGCCCGCGACGGCGTGCATCATGATCGGCGTGCCTTCTTCGCCGCCGTTGTCAAAGACGTTGTTGCCGTCTTCGTCTTCCAGCGAAAAGTGGACGTGGAAACCGCTGCCAGCCCGGTCACCGTAGGGCTTGGCCATAAACGTCGCGGCAAAGCCGTGCTTGCGGGCGATCCCGCGCACCAGCCGCTTGAACAGCACGGCGTCATCGGCAGCGCGCAGGGCATCACCGACGTGGCGCATGTTGATTTCAAACTGCCCTGCCCCGTTTTCTGAAATCGCAGAATCCGCCGGAATCCCCTGCGCATGGCAGGCCGCGTAAACGTCGTTCAGGAATTCGTCAAAATGCTCGAGCTCGTCCAAGGACAAAGCTCCGTCGCTGTCCAGACGTTTGCCGGTCACGGGGGACAGGGGCGGCAGGGGGATCGTCTCCGTCGGGTCGACAAGATAGAATTCCAGCTCTGTCGCCACGACAGGCGTCAGGCCCTTTTCGGCATAGCGTTTTACGACTGCATCCAGCGCATGACGCGGATCGCCCATAAAGGGGCGGCCGTCCTCGTTATACAGGCTCAGCGGGATCAGCGCGGTGGGCCGCGACGTCCAGTTGATCGGCAGGATGCCGCGCCCAGTGTATTGGCAAATGCCGTCGGCGTCGCCGGTTTCAAACACCAGCGCAGACACCTCGATATCCTCGCCCCAGATATCCAAACCTGCCAGCGACAGCGGCATGCGGACCGATCCGTTCAAGATCTTTTCTGCCTGCGCCACGTCCAGACGCTTTCCCCGCAGGGTGCCGTTCAAATCGCAGATGCAGGCAAAGATGTTTTCGATATCAGTCTGTTCGTTCAGCCATTGCAGGTGCTCAGCATAGTCCATGAAAATGGCCTTTGAATGTGTCAAATATTGCCGGGAATATGGCGATAAGTAGTTCTGTGTCAATGAACCACAGCGCCGCTTTCGCGCTATCCGTTTAGCCGCACGGGCAGGTTGATTGGCCCGCGAAAGCCAAAGCCGCGCCATTTCACGACCGATGGGTCCGGTAACGTCATGCCCGGAAAGCGTTCGAACAGCATCGGCAGCATCACTGCGCCCACCGTACGCCGCGACACATGTGCCCCGGCGCAATGATGCGGACCAAAGCCAAAGGACTGATGCGTCGTCACCTTGCGGAGCACGTCAAACCGCTCCGGCGCGTCGTATACGTCTTCGTCCCAGTTCGCGCTGGCTTGAATGGACATGACCGTATCGCCCTTGGGAATGTGATAGCCGCGAATTTCGGTGTCTTGCGTCACTAACCGAGAAGACGCCTGGATCGGCGCGCACCAGCGCACGCCCTCCTCGAATGCTGCGCCCCAATCGCCGCTGTCTTTCAGCGTCGCCAACTGGTCCGGGTTCGTCAGCAGGCCATAGACGATGGTGGACAGCGCGTCGCGCGGCTCGTTAATGCCGCCGCCGATAGCGATCTTGATATTGGCGGCGATCTGGCTCCACGCGATAGGATCGTCTTCGTTCACCATAACGGACATGGCCGACATATCGGGGGCGGCGCGGCATCGCTCTGCCTCTTGCACGAACAGAGCATTCATTTCGGCATTCACCACCTTGCATGCCGCGAACGGCGCGTCCCGCCAGCCAAAGTTGCCCGCCCCGTCGATCAGGATCTGGGACCAGCGGGCCATTTCGGCGTCCGTCGCAGCCGGAATGCCAAGAATATGCGCAAGGATACGCGAGGCGACCGGCTCTGCCAGATCGGTATGCAGATCAATGATCCCGTCGCACGGCAAACGGTCCAGATACTCTGCCGCAATGTCGCGATACAGCGGCTGCCAGATCTGCATGATCGGCTTTGGCCCCAGCGCCGGCATCATCGCATCGCGCTCGCGCTTATGGTCCTCGCCGTCTTTGCGCATCAAAGTATGCGCCTCGAACGCGATCTTCATCGGCGTATTGGGATCGTCGCTCGAAAACGTCTGTGTGTCCTCTTTTACCGCACGGCAGTCCGCCGCCTTGGTCAAAAAGGTCCTTCTGGCACTGTTCACCCGCACGACCGGCGTGTGCGCCCGCATCCGCGTATAAATCGGATAGGGATCGACATGCAGTTGGTCCAGCGTAGTCACGTCGTCCATTGGGGCAAGGGTGCTGCTCATGCTGCGGCCCTTGCCATCATCTTGCCAGAAAGTCTCACGATAGCACCCTCAAAAGCCAACCTGCACCCAGATAGTTTGCGCG
>CAWUXN010000385.1:0-3405 GCA_963926415.1 uncultured Loktanella sp. | reverse complement strand
ATCGACGTGATCCGCCGCATGACCCGGGTGATATCCTTGTGGCAGGACCCCGCCGCGCCCGATGTGAAATACCCGCATCTGTGGATCAGGGGAATGTCGTCAGAGGAAATACTGCGCGACGCCTTTGCCGCGATCGCCCGTGATGGTGCAGCGCTTTACGAGGTGCAGATTGCCTTGCAGCGCGCATTTCTGGCCATGGCACATCTCAGTCCCGGCATTTTTGCCAATGCCGCAGCGATCCAGTCGCATCGCGCCATGTCCTATGCGCGCGGCGCGATGCCTATCGCGAAAGAATTGGACCAATTGCAGGGCGTCGCGGATCAGATCGACGCCTTGGCAACCTCGCCCACAGGTGATGCACTGATTTCCAAGACTTGAGGGTTATTCCGCAGCGATTTTAATCACCGGCTCCATTTCCGCAAAATCGGCGTCGGACAGGTGGCATTTGATCTGCAGCCCATCCGGCATGGTGCGCATGGCGGGCACTTCGCGTTCGCACAGATCGCCAGGGACCTGATGTTTGCGCGGGCAGCGAGTCTGGAACGGGCAGCCGGGGGGCGGGTTCATCGCTGACGGAACGTCGCCTTCCAGCACGATGTGCTTTTTCTTGACCTTGGTGTCGGCGATGGGGACAGCGGACAACAGCGCTTCGGTATAGGGGTGGTAAGGCGGCGAGAAGACCTGTTCCGTCGTGCCCAGTTCAACCACATGGCCCAGATACATGACCAGCACCCGGTCCGACAAATAGCGGACGATGGACAGATCATGGCTTATGAACAGCAGGGTGGTTTTCTGCTCGCGCTGGATGTCCATCAGCAGATCGGCCACCGCCGCCTGCACGCTAACATCAAGGGCCGAGACGGGCTCGTCCGCGACAACGATGCGCGCATCACCGGCAAAGGCGCGGGCGATGCCGACCCGCTGTTTCTGCCCGCCAGACAGCTGGCGCGGCAAGCGGTCGGCGAATTCGCGGGGCAGTTTAACCAGATCCAGCAGGTCAAGCATTCGGTCGCGGCGTTCGGTGTCATTTTTGCCGATGCGAAAGATTTCCAGCGCGCGCATGATCTGGCGACCGACGGTCATCGACGGGTTTAGCGTGTCAAAGGGGTTCTGGAACACCATCTGCACATCGGCCACATTCTTGGTCGTGCGCTTTTCAATAGGCACATCGCCGATGGACTGGCCGTCCAGCATGATTGTGCCGCTGGTCGCGGTCTCCAGTCCCATCAACACCTTGGCAAAGGTGGATTTGCCGCAGCCGCTTTCGCCGACGATGGCGAGTGTTTCGCCTTCGCGGGCATCAAACGTCAGGCTCTCGTTCGCTTTGACCACTTTGGACTTGCCGCCAAACATCGCGTTGGCGCTGACCTGATAGTATTTGCCCAGATCGTGCATGCGCAGCACGACCTTGCCCGGTTCACTCGGTGCCTGTTCGCGGGTGTCCACGATGGGGGCGTTCCAGTCGATTTCTTTGAACTTGACGCAGCGGGTCAGGTGGCGGTCGTCGCCGGTTATCCGTTCCATCGCTATTGGGGCCGCGTCGCAGCGCCCAGCCTCGAAATAATCGCAACGGGGTCCAAAATTGCAGCCCTTGGGGCGTTCATGCGGTAGGGGAAAGTTGCCGGGAATGGCTTTGAGCGGGCGCGTGGTCTTTGAGGCACCGGGCAAAGGGATCGAGCGGAACAGCGCCTGCGTATAGGGGTGCTGCATTTCGTCAAAGACGTCGGCGATGCTGCCGCGCTCCACCGCCTCGCCGCTGTACATCACATTGATGCGGTCGCAAGTTTCCAGAACCAGACCAAGGTTGTGGCTGATGAACAGCATGGATGTGCCGTATTTCTTGCCCAGATCCTTGACCAATTGCACGACCGCCGCCTCGACCGTGACATCAAGTGCGGTGGTGGGCTCGTCCAGAATTAGCAACGATGGTTTGGACATCAGCGCCATTGCGATGACGATGCGCTGCTGTTGCCCGCCCGACAGCTGGTGCGGATATGCCTTCAGGATGCGTTCGGGGTCGGGCAGCTTGACATCAGTCACGACCTCTAGTGCGCGGGCATAGGCCTGCTTTTCGCTGATCCCCTCGTGTATCATCGGCACTTCCATCAGCTGGCGGCCGATCTTCATCGCGGGGTTCAGGGACGCCATCGGTTCTTGATAGATCATAGCGATCTGGCTGCCGCGAATGTCGCGTAGCCGGGCGGGGGACATGGTGTTCATTTCCTCGCCCTTGAACTTGATGCTGCCGCCGACGATCCGCCCGTTAACGCCCAAGTCCTGCATGACCCCCAGCGCGACGGTTGATTTGCCGCAACCGGATTCGCCAACGAGCCCCAGCGCCTCGCCGGGCATAATCGTAGCCGAAAAATCCATCACAGCGGGAATTTCGTGGAGCCGTGTGAAAAAGCTGATCGACAGGTTATCGATTTCGAGGATTGGATCGGAGTAGTCGTCTGTCATAGGTGTTTCCTTGGCAGCGTCAGGGCAGGTGCGAGGGCAGAGCTGGGGCCAGCCCTGGACCCCGAGATATTTAAGACGAGAAGAAAGAAGGACCTGTGCGCCATCAGTCGCGCAGGGATTCTTCGCGCAGGCCGTCGGCCAGCAGGTTCAGGCCAAGTACGAGGGTCAGCAGGGCGATCGCGGGGGGCAGCGGCGGGTGCACGTAGATAAGCAGCAGTTTGCGGCCTTCGTTGATCGTGGACCCCCAGTCCGGGGATTCAGGCGGCAGGCCGAGGCCGAAGAAGCCAAGCGTGCCGAGCAGGATCGTGGTATAGCCGATGCGCAGGCAGAAATCGACGATCAGCGGGCCGCGCGCGTTGGGCAGGATTTCCCACAGCATGATGTACCATGGGCCTTCGCCCCGCGTCTGGGCGGCGGCGACGTAGTCGCGGGTTTTGATATCCATCGCCAGGCCACGGACGATGCGGAACACGGTGGGCGCGTTCACGAAAACGACCGAGACGAAGACCACGAGGATGCCAGGGTTTATGTCGAATCCGTCAACCCAGCTTGGCATGAAGTGCAGCGCAGTCCCATCTTGCGAGATGAGCGACAGGTAAAGCCAGCCCAGCACCGCCAAAGTCGAGGCAACGATCACCGTGCGTTTGGCTGGCTGGGTGTAGTAGCGCGAATTCAGCAACACGGTGGCAAATATCAGCGGAAAGACGAACAAGGCGGCTGCCATGTAGGACGGGATGCCGGTCGCGACGATTTCCGGGGTGACCAGCAGATAGAACAGCAAGATTACCGGGAAGGCGAGGATCAGGTTGGCCAGAAAGGTCAGCGCGATGTCCAGCTTGCCGCCAAAATAGCCTGCCGGCAGGCCCAGCGTGATCCCTACCATGAAGGCAAATACCGTCGCCAGCGGCGCAATCGCGATGACGATGACTGATCCATTTACCATGC
>CAWUXN010000384.1:0-6744 GCA_963926415.1 uncultured Loktanella sp. | reverse complement strand
AGCTGACCTTGCAGGCGAAACAGAACCTGCAGGCGCCGTGGCTCGGTTTCACCGCCTTCTTCACCTTCGCGATCATGCTGTCGCTGCTGGTGTTCATTTTCGAAGGGGTGCGTGATGCGTTCGACCCCAGAAAGACCTTCTCTTGACCGTCCTGCTTGATGTCCGCGACCTGAACGTCTCTTTCCGGCAGGACGGGGACACGACCTACGCCGTGCGCGGGGTGTCGTTTCAGGTGTATAAGGGCGAAACCGTTGCGTTGGTGGGCGAAAGTGGGTCGGGCAAATCCGTGACTGCCCTGTCCACGGTGCAACTGCTGGGCGATTCTGCGCAGGTCACAGGGTCGATCACCTATGACGGCACCCAGATGGTCGGCGCGCCTGAACGCGATCTGATGCGCGTGCGCGGCAACGACATCAGCTTTATTTTTCAAGAACCGATGACGTCCCTGAACCCTCTGCACCAGATTCAGCGGCAGCTGGGCGAGAGTATCGAATTGCACCAAGGCCTACGCGGCGACGCTGTGCGTGCGCGCGTGATCGAGCTGCTGACCCAAGTCGGCATTCGCGACCCCGAAGAGCGGCTGGAGGCCTATCCCCACCAGTTGTCTGGCGGCCAACGTCAGCGCGTGATGATTGCGATGGCGCTGGCAAACGGCCCGCATTTGCTGATCGCGGACGAACCTACCACGGCGCTGGACGTCACCATTCAAGCGCAAATTCTGGAACTGATGGCAGAGCTGAAGCGGGACTCTGGCCTGTCGATGCTGTTCATCACCCACGACCTGACCATCGTGCGCAAGATCGCGGACCGGGTTTGCGTGATGAAGGACGGCGTGATCGTCGAAACAGGTCCCACGGCCGAGATTTTCGCGAGCCCTCAGCATCCCTATACCCAGATGCTTCTGGCCGCCGAATCGGTAGGTCATCCTGGTCCGGTTGCGGACGATGCGCCGATGATTGCACAGACAGAGCATCTGAAAATCTGGTTTCCTATACGCCGGGGCCTGATGAAACGCACAGTTGGACACATTAAGGCGGTGAATGACGCCAACCTGTCCGTCCGTGCGGGCGAGACTTTGGGTATCGTGGGCGAATCGGGGTCGGGCAAGACGACGATGGCGCTGGGGATGATGCGGCTGATCGCCTCCGAAGGACGGATTACTTTTCAGGGGCAGGATATTCAGGGGCATAATCAGCGCCAGATGCGGCCCCTTCGGTCAGGCATGCAGATCGTGTTCCAAGACCCCTTTGGCAGCCTTTCCCCGCGCATGACGGTCGAACAGATCATCGCCGAAGGTCTGACGATCCACCGAATAGATCCCATCCGCAAACCTCGCGACATGGTGGCAGAGATCATGGAGGAGGTCGGCCTTAATCCGGCCCTGATGGACCGCTACCCGCACGAATTTTCCGGCGGCCAGCGCCAGCGGATCGCTATCGCTCGTGCCATGATCCTGCGCCCAAAACTGGTGTTGCTTGACGAGCCGACAAGCGCGCTGGATATGACGGTTCAAGTGCAGATCGTCGATCTGTTGCGCGATCTGCAGCAGCGCTATGGGCTGGCCTATATCTTTATCAGCCACGACCTGAAGGTCGTGCGCGCGATGTCGCACAAGGTCATGGTGATGAAGCAGGGCGATGTGGTCGAGGCGGGGAGCGCGTCAGATATCTTTGACTCGCCGCAGACCGATTACACCCGTGCCCTGATGGCCGCCGCGTTCGAAGGGCGTGCCGTATGACGCGAGGTTGATCCGGGTATTGTGACTTGCTGACCCCAGGCGGTTCGGGCCAGTGCGCCGCGAGCCAATTCCTTAATCTGGATTAGTAAGACAGCAGATGACAACACTCAAACCGGACGTCGGCGCGCAAGCTGAACAGATTAGCTTTGCCATCTCAGGCTAGGATGGATCCATCGCGTTCGGTCAGCCAGAGGATTGCTGGACGATGCTGTTCGTCTATCGCGGCCGTCACTGGCAGCGCTGCAAGCGGTTCCTGAACAAGCTGAACGCCGTGCGGCCACAGTGGGCCGACGTCATGGACTTTGTCGTCTTGTCTGCAGATACGCAAGACAAGACCATGGAAGACAACGCCGAATTCGGCTGGGACTTTGAACTGTGCTACGGCATGATAGAGGCGCAGATGCGCGCGCTTGGGCTTTATATCTCAGAGCCTCTGTCGGATGCGGAAACGACGGCCTTGTTTCCTGAACCCGGTGCCTTTGCTATTCGCCCCAATGGCACCCTAATGCTGGTCATTATTTCGAACGGGCCTGCCGCCCGCCCCGATCTGGAAGAGTTGCTGGACGGCATGGAGTTCAACATCACGAACGACCGGTCGGTGCGCGGAACCGCCTGAACGTCAGCAGGGTAGGGGGACGGCGCGCGCTCTTGCTGGACCCCCAAACGAAAACGACGCCGCCGGTTTCCCGGCAGCGTCGGCATCACAGATGGCGAACGATCGTCCAAATCGGCCATCCGATTGTCGCAGGCGAGGGGTGTTAACCCTCTGACCCGATCATGAAACACGATTGACTACGGGCCTGCAACCGTCGGCAGGCTAGATCGGCGCCTTCTCGCGTTAGACCCATGAAGTTTGCATCAAAGCCGCGCGCATTCTGCGTCACACGCCGCACGGCACCGTCCAGCGTGCTCATTTCGTTCAAAGCAACGCGCAGAAGCGCCTTTTCAGCCTCGTAGCGGGAATTGTAACGGCCGACGTTCACGCCCCAATGACGCCCGCCGGAGGTCGAGATCCTTGTCACGACCTCGCGGGCTGCGGGGGTTATCGCTGTAGGGGCCACGGCGGCGACCTGAACGGCCTCAGCCAGGACCGAATTGATCAGATCGGTGTCCACGGCCAGCATGAAAGGCGCGCTGATGGCCTGCGTCGGGCGGGCGGCAGGGCGCAGGCTGCGGGTTACGCGGCCCGATACACGGACGGTCTTACCCGCGCCGCCATTGGTGGCCGGGCCGACGTTAGAGGACACCAGCAGCGGATCGGTTGCCGGGGAGGTGGCGGCTGGAGGCTGGGGCCGCTGTAGCGTCGCGTTTGCTGGTGCTCGGCTAAAGCCCATGTCCATCAGTTCCTTGACCTTACCGTTCCGCTCGGCGGTCGAGGTGCCACCGAACACTGTGGTGATGATGCGTTCCTGCCCGTGCTGGGCGGAAGCGACAAGGTTGAAGCCGGCAGCGTTTGTAAAGCCGGTCTTGATGCCGTCCGCGCCGGGATAGCTGTCAAGGAACCGGCGGTTAGTGTGGCGCACTTCGGCGATGCCCGCATCGGCTGTCCGGCGCGAGAACAGGTTATAGTACTGGGGGAAGTCGTAAATCACGTGGCGTCCAAGGACGCTCATGTCGCGGGCGGTTGACAGGTGGCCCGACTGGGTCAGCCCGTTGGCGTTCTTGAATGTGGTGTTGGTCATGCCCATCGCGGCGGCGGTGCGGTTCATCCGCACGGCAAAGGCTTCCTCGGATCCCGAAATCGCCTCGCCAATCGCTGTGGCGGCGTCGTTCGCGGATTTCACGGCAGCGGCGCGCAGCAGGTAACGCAGTTTGATCTGCTGGCCGGTCTTCAAGCCTAGCTTGCTGGGCGGCTCGGACGATGCGTTGCTGCTGACGGTGACCATGGAGTCAAGCGTGATCTCGCCGCGCTGGATGGCTTGAAACGCAATATAAAGGGTCATCATCTTGGTCAGGGATGCGGGGTGCAGCCGGGTATCGGCGTTTTGCGAATACAGCTGCTCTCCGGTGCGGGCGTCCATGACGTAGGCGGCGTAGGGGGCAGCAAATGCTACCACCGGCGTCAACGCAAGGAGCAGCATCATGGAAATGGCACGCACAGCGCGGGTATGGGGACGGTTTTGCACGTCTCTTGCCTCTTCTTACGGATCTGCCTCAAAGCCCCGGATTTTTCCGGTGACCATTATTATTTAAATTATGCTAGCACAGGCACCGCATCGGCGAAAATAGCTAATTATCAATGGATTTCACTGTGGTCTTTATGCACAATTTCAACATGTAGTGGTTTTTCTGCCTTGAGCTGTATAGATGTGGTGTCCGCGTGGAGTAGCGACGCAATAGCCCCTTACGGATCGCGCGCAGGCTTTATATTTATTGGCCATTTTCAGCCATCTGCGCCACACTCTGCTGACGCTGTCCGCGATTATGATCGTGGCGGTCGCCAGCGTGACGGCTCCTGCGCAAAAGGCACCGACCCCCGCAGAGGCCGCCGCGGTTCAGATGCTGGTCGTCCTTGGTGCGGAGGCGTCTGACCTGTGCGGCGACGGCCCGATGCTGGGCCATGACCATTGCCCCTTTTGCTGCCTGCTGCCGGATCCGCCAACCTGCAAGGCAAGTCCCTGTGTGTTCGGACTGTGTGTGGCGGTCGATCTGGCTGGCCTGTCCGATTTGAGCAGCGGCCCGCAGGGTGGCGATCCCCATGTGCGGTCCCGCGCGCCCCCCGTTCCGGTCTGATCCATTGCGCCCCACCGGGGTGCACTTTTTCAGAAAATCACGCAGACGCGGGTTGCGGTCTGTCCGCACGCGTCCCAGCAAGACCGGAGTTTTCTTACGAAACTGAAGACACTTACACTTGTGGCTGCCATGACAGTCGCGGCCGCAGCGCAGGCCCAGATGACGAGCGGTGATATGGAGCACGGCGCTGTGGACCTTGGTGCAATTGACGATGCGGGCAGCGAAACCTATGCTTTTTGTGATCTGACAATCATCGGCACCGTTACACCTGCAACCCTGCCCAATGCACCGGTGGCGGGGGGCTCTGAAAGTGACCAACGCAGGTGAAACCGACGACACCCTGATCTATGCCAGCAGCACCATCGCGGGCGATACCCAAATCCACGGAATGGCGATGGAGGGTGACGTGATGAGGATGCGCGAACTGCCCGATGGCCTGATCATTTCCGCGGGCGAGAGCATCACGCTGCAACCCGGTGGGTTTCATCTGATGTTTACGAATTTGAACCAGCCATTGGTCGAGGGCGAGGCCGTTTCCATTACCCCGACGTTCGAACGGGCCGGCCAGATCGACGTGATTCTGCCCGTCGACGGCTCCGACGCTAAAATGTCGCACTAGGGGACGGAAATGACACGCAACATGAAACTTGCCGGTTCCGCGCTGTGGCGGGTGGTCCTGCTGACTCTTGGTTCCGTGGTCTCGCTGCAACTGGCCGGGCCTGATGGCGCGGACCCGCTGAACCTGACCGACACGCTGGGTCAGGGCGACTATGCCCTGAACACGATGGACGGCGCACCGTTGCCGCCGATAGTCTGAAGGGTGGCCCTACGGCGGTGTTTTTCGGGTTCACCGATTGCCCAGAGGTGTGTCCCACAACCCTTGGCGATGTGGCCACCTGGCAAGACGCGCTGTCCGAAGGCGGCCCAAGCCCTGCAGGTGTACTTTGTCACTGTCGACCCTGAGCGTGACACCGTGGACACCCTGCGTGACTATGTGTCCTGTGCGCCGGGCGTGACCGGCGTGTCTGGCACGCCAGAGCAGGTCAAGGCGGCAGAGGCAGCGTTCCGCATCTATGCCCTGCAGGTGCCGCTGGACGGTGGCGGCTATGCGATGGACCACTCCGCCTCGGTTTTGTTGTTCGACGATAAGGGCCGCTTTTTCGAACCCATCGGGTATCAGGAAGGCGATGATCGCGCGCTGGCTAAGATCCGGCGCATGATCGCCAGTTGGCAGCTTGCAAGCATATGGCGGGGCACCCTTGGGCCGCCCCGCCATATGGCCAGACCCTGCTGACGCGCAGGGGGTTTTCTTGTGAGCATTTCCGACTATATAAGCATTCCTATTCACATGGATGCAGGATCAGAGTCTCGATGCAGACGCGACACGACATCATGGCGGCCAACGACGACGACGGTGATAACGACATCGGCGTTGTGTTGAAGACAAAGCCAAAGACGGCCAAGCCACCCTTGTATAAAGTGTTGATCCTGAACGACGACTTCACGCCGATGGAATTCGTCGTGATGGTTCTGGAACGGTTCTTTGGCATGACGCACGCGCAGGCGTTCGACATCATGCTGACGGTCCACAAAAAAGGCGTCGCCGTCGTCGGCGTCTTTAGCCACGAAATCGCGGAAACAAAGGTGGCGCAGGTCATGGATTTTGCACAACGTCAACAGCATCCGCTGCAATGCACGATGGAGAAGGAATAGCGCCGCCGCGCTGTTCCCGCCCTGATGGCCGCGACATCCCGCCTCTTCACCGCCCTTGACGACGGCCTGCTGACCTTTCCAGAGGGGCCCGTCACCGTCATGCGCCCCCCTGCCGATTATGACCTGTCACAGTTGGCAGATTGCGACATCCGCATCGCTCACGGCTTTGCCCCAGAGGCCAATGCCTTTGCGCAGGCAGGTTATACCGTCACGCAGGACGCCGCCGCTTCGCCCACGATGATCGTCGCCGTCCCCCGGTCCAAAGCCTTAGCCCGGTCCATGATTGCGCAGGCCTGCGCCATGGGGCAGGTTGTCGTCGTCGATGGCCAGCGCACAGATGGGACCGATAGCCTGTTCAAGGAGGTGCGGGCTGTACTGGGGGATATGCCCTCCCTGCCCAAGGCCAAAGGCCGCCTGTTCTGGTTCCCGGCGACTGACAAGCTCGCCGATTGGGCTGCCCCGCCGCCCGAAGTTGGCGATCACGGCTTTTACACCACCGCCGGCGTATTTTCAGATGGTGCGATCGACAAGGGCTCTGCCCTGCTGGCCGGCGCGCTGCC
>CAWUXN010000383.1:0-4141 GCA_963926415.1 uncultured Loktanella sp. | reverse complement strand
CTGGCGAAGGTCGCCTGCTGCAGCTGATAGAAGCCGTCGGCCACGATCTTGCGCATATCTTCTGGCATATCCATGAACTTGGCGTTGTTCATGAACCACAATGCGCCCATGTAAGCGTGCTGGTCGAGCGTCAGATACTTTAGGCCTGCGTCGGGAAATTTCATCGACATGATGTCGGTGATGCCGTTTGCTGTGCCTTCAACGACGCCGGTTTGCAGCGAGGTGAACAGCTCGGGCCACGGAATAGCAGTAGGTGCCGCGCCCCATGCGGTAGCGAGGACCTGCGGCAGCTCGGCCGGGACAGTGCGGATTTTCAGGCCGGCCAGATCGTCAGGCGTGTGGATCGTCTTGTTCACGTTGGCGACGTTGCGCCAGCCGCCGGTGTTGCCGATAGTCATCAGGCGGATCGTGTCGCCAGAGCTTTCCCGGACCATGTTGCGCATGGTGGCGACGAAGGGCGAGCCGTTGTCGAGTACCGATTCAGCCACGCGGTCATCGGCCATCAGGTACGGTAGGTCGAGAACCTGCACAAACGGAAACAGCGACGCGGTGCCGCCAGAGGTCGCGATGTATATGTCGATGGATCCTTCGGCGACACCTTCGAGGCATTCTTCGCCGGTGGAGCACAGCTGCGTGCCAATGAACATTTCGACTTCGATTGCGCCGTTAGAGGCGGCCTCGACGTAGTTTTTGAACACGACCAGTCCGTCGTAATCTTCGTCGTTTTCATTGCTGTTGGCGGTGGCGCGCAGTGTATAGGTCGCGTCCTGCGCCCATGCTGTGGTGGCCGTGCTAGCCAGCAGTGCGGCGGTTATTGCGCCAGTGATCAGGTGTTTCATGGTCTCTCTCCCTTGGTTGTTTTCGTGTAGTTTCGCGTCAGTTAGCAAAGCCAGTCAAGCGTGGAATTGTCATGGAAATCGCGGGGATATAGGTGATCAAGAAGATCACCAGCACCTCGACCGCGAGGAATGGCAGAATGGCTTTTGCGATGGTTTCGACCCGTTCGCCCGACACGGTTGAGGCGACGAACAAGACCAACCCCATCGGCGGTGTGGCAAGGCCAACGGTCAGGTTCACGGACATGATCATTGCAAAATGGATCGGATCGACGCCAAGCGAGACAAAGATTGGCCCCAGGATCGGGCCCAAGATGATGATTGCTGGGCCCGCATCAAGGAACATGCCGACAACGAAAAGCAGGATGTTGATGAGAAACAGCAGGATCAAAGGATTGTTCGATAGGGACAGCATATAGTCCGAGAGTATCTGCGGCGCGTATGACAGGGATACGACGGTCTTGAACGCGACTGCGGCCCCCACCAGCAGCAGGACAGCCGCCGTGCCGAGGGCGGATTTGCTGAGCACTGCCCGGAGGTCAGCGATGGTCATCGAGCGCAGCACGACAAAGCTGATGACCAGCGCATAGGCGACGGCAACGGCAGAGGCTTCTGTCGGGGTGAATATACCGATCAGGATGCCGCCCAGAATGATGATGGGCGTCTGCATCGGGGCCACGGCCTTTTTGCAGATCAGGCGGAAGTCGTGGCTGACCCGTTTGCGATAGCCCAGCAGGATCAGGTGGGTGGGGATCAGCATGATTGCGAACAGCAAAAGACCGGGGATTACGCCCGCACCGGGGATGAAACCGGTCACGGCATACATCAGATAGGCGAAGTTCATCCGCAGCAGGATCAGGCTGACCCGTATTCCAAGCGGCTTATGGTCTGGCCGGGGTGGACGATGCGTTCAGCCTTGGGCAGGTCATAGCGGTCGGCCATCATCCAGACCGTGGCCATGAGGCCCAGACCGATTAAAATGCCAGGCACGATGCCCGCTAGGAACAGGGCGGCGACGGATTCACCCATGACATAGGCATAGATGATCATGATGCCGCTTGGCGGGATGATCGGGCCGATGACAGAGCTGGCAGCGGTGATCGCAGCGGCAAAGCGGCGGGTATAGCCGTTCTTTTCCATCGCCGGGATCAGGGTCGAGCCAAGCGCGCTGACGTCGGCCACGGCAGAGCCGGACATACCTGCGAACAGGAAGCTGGACAGGATGTTGACGTGGGCAAGGCCGCCGCGCAAATGACCGATGAAGGCTTGGGCAAATTCCACGAGGCGCATGGTGATGCCGCCGCGGTTCATGATTTCGCCGGCCAGCATGAAGAATGGCAGGGCCATTAGCGGAAAGCTGTCCATGCCGTTGTAAAGGTTGCGGTACAGGCCCGCGACGACATTGCGGGTGTCACCTTCAATCAGGATCAGTGCGATGGGGGACACCATCAGCGCAAAGACGATGGGCAAGCCAATCAGGATCAGAAACAGGAAGAAGGGTAAAAACAAAAGCAGCATTTATTCAGCCATCACGGTCTGGTCGCCCAGCGGTGTCAGGCGCGCCGCTCCGCCCAGTAATGTGATGATCTGGCGAAGGATCAGCTCTATGTTGACGAGTATCAGCAAGGTGACGCCGACGAAAAGAGAGGCGAACATCCATTGGTTCTTGAACTTGATGCTTTCGCCGCCGAACCAGTCCAGCGGCAGGCGCATGGACGGCATCGTGCCGCGCCCGGACAGGCTGACGACGTGGTTGTTCAACCCGCGATCCCACATGATGCACAGTACCCATAGCGACAGCGACAGCAACAGAAGGGTCAGGATCCCAGCGGCAATGCGGGGCAGGGCGCGTTCCACCATGTCGATGGCGACAAAGCCGCCCTGCCGGTAGGCGACGGGGGCCATCAGGCCGGTCATCCACAGCATGCCAAAGCGGGCAGCTTCTTCTGTCCAGCGGGGGGCGTCGTTCAGCACATAGCGGAAAAATACCTGCCCCAGAATGAAGCACACCATCAAAGCCAGCAGCGTGACCGCAATGACGCGGCCTGCCGCCAGCAGTCCGGTATTCAACCGTTGAAGAGGCCAAAGGACCCCAAACAGGACCGGCATGCCGGCTCCTCCCCTGTTATGCCCGATTGTGGGCGATCTGTTCTGTGCTGCGCACGTCGGGGGGCCACCCCCCCGCCGCTTTGCGACTCCCTCCGGAATATTTCCGACGAGAAGAAAAGGGTAGATCAGTCTGTCGTAGCGAACGCACCGTATTGTCTGGCGTGAAAGACAAGTGGGTCGCCGCCGCCGTGGTGGGCCTTGGTCACGCGGCCGACGACGATGACGTGATCGCCTGCGTCGTGGGTGGCCTCTAAGTTGCATTCAAAGGTCGCAAGCGCGCCTTCGATGATAGGCATACCGCAATGGGACAGGTGCATCGGTACCTTGGAAATCGCAGTTTTGGACGCGATGATCGCGGTGCAGATGTCGCGCTGATCGGCGCTTAGGACATGCACTGCAAAGCGGCGTGCGCCTGCAAAATGCTCGAACCGTTTGCTGGATTTCGCGGGCGACCACAGCACCATCGGCGGGTCAAGCGAGACGCTGGCAAAGCTGTTCGCCACAATGGCGACCGGACCATCGGGGCTGTCGGTCGTGATGACCGTTACGCCGGTTACAAAGGTGCCCAAAGCGTCGCGAAAGCTGGCCGCGTCGCTGGAGGGATCGAACGTCTGAATGGTACCTGCGTCCATTTATGCAACCTCGTGTCCGAGGGCGGTGGTATAGAGCTGATACCACGCCTGACGGCTCATTTTAATCTTCAGGGCGTCCGCCAGCGTGGCGATACGGCTCAGGGTATTGGTGCCCATGACGGGCAGGATATTGGCAGGATGCGCCAGCAACCAGGCAACCGCAATGGCCGCCGTATCGGTACTGGAATCTTCGGCCATTTGTGTCATCAGGGCATGCAGTTGCGGCCCTCCCGCGCTGTCCATCAAGCGCCCGCCGCCCAGCGGCGACCATGCCATGATGGGCTTGGCGTGCTGCTGCAGGTGGGCCACATCGCCGTTCGTAAAGGGGGCAAGGTTCGCCAGCGACAGTTCGATTTGGTTGGTGGCCAGCGGCGTGGTCATGCCCGATTGCAGCAAGGACCAGTCCCACGGGCGAAAGTTTGACACGCCCACAGCGCGGACCTTGCCAGAGGCGACCAGATCGTCAAGCGCACGGCCCGTTTCCAGATGATCCATCAGCGGATCAGGGCGGTGGATCAGCAGCATGTCGATCGTGTCGATGCCCATTAGCGACAGGGACGCATC
>CAWUXN010000382.1:0-3514 GCA_963926415.1 uncultured Loktanella sp. | reverse complement strand
GTTTTGCGCGCGCCAAAGGCTTGCGTAAGTCTCGTGTGTTGGGCGTGCATTTGCTGAAAAATATCATGATCCCCTTGGTCACGGTAATCGGCCTTGAGCTAGGCTCTGTGATTGCCTTTGCGATCGTGACCGAGTCGATTTTTGCTTGGCCAGGTATGGGTAAGTTGGTGATTGATTCAATCTTTCAACTCGATCGGCCTGTTGTCGTAGCGTATTTGATGATTACGGTCTTGATGTTCGTTTTTATCAATCTGGTGATTGATATTCTGTATTCGATACTTGATCCACGCGTGCGTTTAACCGCTGCTAAGAACTAACCAAACAGGTATTTGTGACGACTCCTCCCCTATCCTTACCGCTTGTTGACGAGACGCCCTGGCGCCAGTTCGTGCGTGACTTCATGCAGGAAAACGTTGTCGGCCAGCCGACCATCAAAGCCTCGCGTCGTTCCAACGACGAGCACCAGATCGAAGTCGTTGGTGCCAAGCTGCGCGCGATGATGCCCTGGATCTCGGCCGGCCGTATGGTCGACAAAGCCAAGAACTAATCGCGTCCAGATCGGATACGAAAAGGCCCGCCAAACTGGTGGGCCTTTTTTATTGCACCAAGCGCTGCACCAGCTTTGGTAGCTTTTGTACCCGCCGCGTATAGGGCGAAAACAGCAGCGGCATCGGCAGAAATCGGTTCCGCAGCACAGGGCGCATATGACTGAACGCGGCAAATCCCGTGTGCCTGTGGGCCGCTCCCATCCCCGATGTGCCAACCTCGCCAAACGGCAGATTGCCGTGGACAAAGGGCATCACGGTCAGGTTTATTCCAACACTACGAGACGTCACCTCCTGCACCACCCGGTCCGCCAATGCCATGCCACCAAAGACATAAAGCACCAGCGGATGCAGATGCGGGGCAGAAGTGATCCGGTCCAGCACCGCATCCAGATCGCCATATGGAACGATCGGCAGCACAGGGCCAAAGATTTTTTAGTCGCCAATCTTTTTCCCCGGTGTCGTCTGAACTAGCAAGGTTGGTGTCAGAACCCGCGCGGCGATATCCGCCGGCCTGCACGGCGGCCCCGGTCTCCTGCGCCTCAGTCACAAGCGCATTGAATCGCGCCATGTTGCGATCATCCAAAAGACACGCCATCGCCGGCGAGGCGGCGGGATCGGGACCGTACATCTTTGCCATCCGCGCCTGCAGCACGTGCGTCAGCGCCGCGCACTGGCTGTCGTGGACGGAGACATAATCCGGCGCGACGGGGGGTCTGGCCCGCATTGATAAACCGCCCCCAGGCAATCCAGCGCGCCGCCTGCGCGATATCCGCATCAGGCCCGAAGATCACGGGGGATTTGCCGCCTAGTTCCAACGTCACGGACGCCAGCGTCTTGGCCGCCGCCTGCATGACGAACTTGCCCACAGCCGGGCTGCCGGTGAAAAAGATGTGATCGAACGGTAGCGCCAGCAGCTGCGTCGATGTCTCCACCCCGTCTTCGGCGACCGCTACAGAGTCCAGCGCAAAGCTCTGCGCCACGATTTGCGCAATCATGGCAGAGGTCGCGGGCGTCATCTTTGACGGCTTGATGATCGCCGAACACCCCGCCGCGAGCGCGGACACCAGCGGTGCCAGCGCCAGGCCTCGTGCCTGCAGTTCAATCCGCGCCAAATTGCCGATCATCAACAGCGATGACCTCGCCCGGCGCGGCCGCATCCAGCGCCGCAAATGGCGGCGGACATGGCTGATTTCCTACAGAATGGGCAGGATTTCGGTTAGGCGCACCTCGACCGAATGTTTACCAAAATCAGCGGCCAACGCGGCCATGATGTCGTCCTGCCAGTCCAGTACCGCCTGCCGCAGACACGCCAATGCCGCCAGCCGCGCGCGGCGGTCGAAGGTAAGTCGCCGCGCCAGGGTTCCGGCCTGCTGGGGGGGGCAAAAAAGGCTGCTAGATCATAGTGTTTTTGTGTCATAGACCCATGATCCCTGCCGCGCGGCAATCAAGCCTGACGCTTGGTCATGACCCTCGCCGGGACCCCAAACTTTTGCCGCGATGCGCCCTTTGCGCGTTTCCATGGGTGCCGTCCTGCGCTAGAGATGCGGCAGTACGCTAGCGCGCAGATTGCGGCGCATTGCCCTGCCGTTGCCAAGCCCCCTTTTGTACCGAGTGCCCATGTCCACGTTATCCGTCCCAACCCCCGTCCCGACCGCCAGCAATTGGGCGTCTATCGGGCTGCTGGGGGTGATCTGGGGCAGCACATTCATGGTTGTCGCCGTCGCCTTGCAGGGCTACGGGCCGCTGACCGTGGCTTGCGCACGCACGTCGCTGGGTGCCGTTGCACTATTGACCCTGCAGGCCATCATGCGCCGCCCATGGCCCGCTGTGACGCCGCGCCTTGTCAAATACCTCGCCTTCATCGGCGTGCTGAACACTGCCCTGCCCTTTGCCCTGCTGTCGTGGGGGCAGCAATATGTGCCCTCTGCCTTTGCCGGAATCTCGATGGCGGCGCTGCCGCTGTTCGTGCTTCCGCTGGCCCACATCTTCAGTGATGAGCCCATGTCCACGCGCCGCCTGATCGGTGTCTGCGTCGGGTTTATCGGTGCGCTGGTCCTGATCGGCCCCAGCGTGCTGCGCATAAGATCAGGGATGGAGCCGCTGGGCCAGCTCGCCTGCCTGACGGCCGCTGGCTCTTACGCCATCGCCAGCATAATGACGCGGCGCTGCCCGCCCATTGATCCCATCGTTCTGGGGGCGCTAACACTTTGCGTCGGCTCTGCCGTGCTTATCCCCGCCATGCTGGTGGTCGAAGGACTGCCCGGCCCCGCCGCCCCACTGCACATGGGCGCAATCATCTTCCTAGGGTTGTTTCCAACGGCGCTTGCCACGCTGCTTCGGGTCATCGTGATCCGCTCTGCCGGGTCGGTATTCATGACGCTAGTGAACTACCAAGTGCCACTCTGGTCAGTCCTGTGCGGCGCGCTGATCCTGTCGGAAACACTGCCCCTGCGCTTTTTCGCAGCACTCGCCCTAATCATGTGTGGCTTGGCCATCAGCCAATGGGGCAGCCTGCGCCGACTTTTCGCCCGCAACTAAAGCCGGCCCAATTTTTTTCTCGTCAAAAATATCCCAGGGTCTGGGGCAGAGCCCCAGATGCGCCCTCAGATCGCGCGCGCAACCTCGTCGACGATCCCGTCCACGACCTGCAACAACAGATCCGGGTCCTCGCATTCCGCCATGATCCGGATCAGCGGCTCTGTCCCCGACTTACGGATCAGGAGCCGCCCCTTGCCCACTAACTGCGCTTCGGCGCTGGCGATGCAAACCTGCACAGCT
The DNA here is from genome assembly GCA_963926415.1 of uncultured Loktanella sp. Classification (GTDB taxonomy): domain Bacteria; phylum Pseudomonadota; class Alphaproteobacteria; order Rhodobacterales; family Rhodobacteraceae; genus Loktanella. The sequence continues at coordinate 188 of CAWUXN010000382.1, read as the reverse complement.
TGCGTGTTCAGCGGATCGGTTCCCGCAGTATAGCGCACGTTTTTCAACATCTGCGGCACGACTTCAAAGCTGTGCGTCAAGCTCGATGCCGGCTTGCCAAGCTCGATCATTGCCGCAAGGAACTGCAAGCCCGCCAGTAAACCATCGCCCGTCGTCGCGTAGTCGGTCATCACGATATGGCCCGATTG
>CAWUXN010000381.1:0-4744 GCA_963926415.1 uncultured Loktanella sp. | reverse complement strand
GCAATTCCATGAACCGCGACATATAGCTAACGATTTCGCGCACGCTAAAGATCATGTCAGATGTGTTGGAATTCTGCACCGTGTTGCCGTTCAGTTTCAACGTCACGCGCAGGTTTTGCGGGTCACCGACCTCGTCCGCCGTCACCAGATAAGGGCCAGTGGGGCCAAAGGTGGGGGCGGATTTGCCCTTGATCCACTGGCCGCCGCGCTCTGTCTGAAAGCTGCGTTCCGACACGTCGTTAATGGTACAATAGCCCGCGACGTAGTCCAGCGCGTCCTCTTCCGAGACATAAAGCGCGGTCTTTCCGATCACGACGCCCAGCTCGACCTCCCAATCGCCCTTCACAGAGGCGCGGGGGATGATGACGTCGTCATTGGGGCCTGACAGTGCAGAGGTCGCCTTGGAAAAGATGATCGGCTCGGACGGCGCGTCCATGCCGGATTCTTTGGCGTGCAGGGCGTAGTTTAGACCGATGCAGAAAAAGTTAGGCACCCAGGACAGGCAGGGCCCCATGCGGCCTGGGTCTGTGACAATGGGCAGGGTGGTCACGTCAATAGCGCGGATCTTGTTCAGCGCCTCTAGGGCGACGGCTGGGCCGGCCAGGTCGGGTACATGGGCGGACAGGTCGCGCACCTGTCCGTCAGCATCAAGAATCCCGGTCTTTTCCAAGCCTACTGGTCCGAATCGTAGCAGTTTCATGGTCTTCCTTTCTGTCGGCATCCGCAGTTGCCTGTTCGATTTCTTGTGTGATCACAAAGATGATGTCTTTCGCCAGTCGGTCCAGATGGACCCCGATGGCGTCGCGGGTGGCGGCGGCGTCGCGGGCGCGCAGGGCGGCGACGATCTGACCGTGGTGGTCGACGACCCGCTCGCGGTTGCGTCGCTGGATCGCAGACAAAAACCGCGACCGCCAAAGCCGTGACAGGAACGTGCCGTGGATTTCGGCCAGTGGTTCGTTATGGGACGCGCGGGCAAGGCTGGAGTGAAAGCTCATGTCGATCTCGAACATCTCGACCGCATCGGCGGTGTCAAACTTGTCCGCCATGACATCCACGATCGCGGCCAATGCGTCGATTTCTGCGTCGCTTGCGCGAACGCAGGCGAGTTCTCCGGACATCTTTTCGACTGCCAGCAGGACTTCAACCTCGTCCTCAATCTGCTTGACCGAAGGGATAGAAACGATGGGGCTGCGGGCAGGTCGGAGTTCCACTAACCCTTCGGTGGCGAGGATCCGAATCGCCTCGCGCAGAGGGGTGCGGCTGACGCCCAGCTTGTCGGCGTTGTCGCGTTCCTTGATCGACATGCCAGGACGCAGCACACCCCGCAGAATGTCGCGGCGCAGCTGGTCGGCAATCTGGGCAGGAAGTGTCTGATCGGCCATATGGTCGGGGTGATCCTTTGGGCGGTTGGGGCGCGAGGCCTCGCAAACTGCCGCCCGGCGGCGGCTTAAAATTTGGTATACCGAAACTGGTTGCGTGTCGAGGAGCACCTCGTTAAAGTTTTTTAAGATGGTATACCATCTTTGCTTGCGTGCGGGGGAGGGCGCGCGGAAATGATAAAATGGCAGCCTTCGGGACTGCCAAGGGAGGAAGACCAAGATGTCACTTAAAACAGTAATGCTGTCTGCCGTAGCCGTTGCCGCGATTGCGGCACCGGCCTTCGCACAGACGAACCTGCGCATCTCGACTCATTACGCGACCGAACATCCGACCGGCAAATTATTGGCCGAATGGGTCGACGACGTTCAGACGATGTCGGACGGCGATATCACTATCGAGATGTTCTATTCGTCATCCGTCGTCGCCACGACAGAGACATTCGATGCCGCAATTAACGGCATTCTGGATTGCGACGCGACGGGTGGTGCCTATCAGACCGGCAAGAACCCCGCGTTCCAATTCGTCGGCGACATCATGGGCGGATACGAAACACCATGGCAGCAGTATAGCTGGTTGTACTACGGCGGAGGCTATGACGCCGCGCAGGAACTTTACAACGCGCAAGGCATGCAGCTGATCGGTTGGTCAATCTACGGTCAGGAATCCATGTCGTCGTCTAAGCCGCTGGCCGGTTTGGAAGACTTGAAGGGCTGGAAATTCCGTTCGCCCCCGGGCATGGAAACCGAAATCTTTGACGAACTGGGTGCCACGCCCATCGTGATGGATTTCACCGAAATCTTTACCGCGCTGGAAACCGGTATCATCGACGGCGCGGATGCGTCGGGGCTGGCGAACAACGTCGGTCTGGGCATCTATGACATCGTCAAGCACGCGACCTATCCCGGCTTTCATTCCATGCCGTCCGACCACCTGGCTTGTAACCAGGCCGTGTGGGAAGGTCTAACCGAAGGTCAGCGCCGTATTATTGATACGGCTTGGCAAAAACTGTCTTTCCACGTCGCCCTGTCGAACGAGAAGGCCAATGCTGAAGCAGCGGCTGAGCTGACCGCCAATGGCGTGACGCTGTACGACTGGTCCGCCGAGGATCGTGCCGCTTTCCGCAAGGGAGCGCAGGTTGCTTGGGACGATTGGGGCACACGTTCGCCAGAAGCCGCAGCCATTCTGGCAAGCCACAAGACCTACATGACGCAGCTGGGTCTTCTGTCGGAATAAGCCGCGCCTGATGGCAAGGGGGCGGGCCCGGTTGCGGGCCCGCCTTTTCTATCTCGGCACGATCGCAAGCACACCACGTGGGGGGAAACCACAGATGCACGACAATTCGCTTTGGCTCGGCCGAATGCGCGGACCCGTCAAGACCACGATGATGGTCTTTATCGGGCTGACGCTGGCGTTGTACGTCTGGCTGATCACCCAGCAGTTCATCAGCGACGATGCCTATGGCATGTTCGAGATGATCCGCCCCGCAGGTCGGCCGTTGGTGCTGGCGATGCTGATTATCTTCAGCCTTGCGCTATTTTTCGCGTCCCTGTTTCTGTCCGACACCAAGGGCGCGATTGAAACGCCGCCCGAAGGGATCTTTGACCTTGTGTCCGTCGTTCTGGGCCGCCTGTCGATGATCATGACCACGTTTATCGTACTTGTCATGTTCTACGAAGTCGTGTCCCGCTATGTCTTTTCTAAGCCAACCCTATGGGCAAACGAGCTATCGTTGTGGATCGCCGCCTTCGTCTTCCTGCTGTCAGGGCTTTATGCCATGCAGCAGCGCAGCCACATCCGCATCTATATCATTTATGACATGATGCCGCGCTGGGCGCAGAAGTTGTCCGACTGCATTTCCGTTCTGCTAATTGTCGCCTTTGCCGTGGCGCTGGTCTGGGGCGGTTATACCGACGCCGAGAACCGCTTTATGCGGATGGAGACCTTTGGCACCGCGTGGGACCCGCCCATTCCGGGCATCGTGAAACCCGGCCTGCTGATCATCATCGTGTTGGTTGCCATTCAAGCAGTGTCGAACCTGATCGCGGACTGGAACAAAGACCCGGTCGTGCATTCATCCAGCGACGATATCGACGAGATCGAGATCGAGAACATCCGCCGCACGCTTGAGGAGCAGAAGTAATGGTCGATATCGGCACCCTAAGCCTGATCGTGCTGCTGGGCATGTTTGCCCTGCTGGCGATCGGCATGCCGCTGGGTTTCGCCAGTGCCTTTCTGGCGGTCGTCACACTGTCGCTGAAATTCCCGCCCGACCTATTGTGGGGCGATTTCGGTCGCGGCCCGATGTCGGTACTGGGGCAAGCGGTGTACCGCCAGATGACGAACTATGTTCTGATCTCGGTGCCGCTGTTCATCTTTATGGCGGCCCTCCTGGAACGATCTGGCATTGCCCGCGATATGTATTCGTCGCTGAACATCTGGCTGTCCCGCGTGCGCGGCGGCATTGCTGTTGTGACGTCGATCATGGCTGTCATCATGGCCGCCATGTCGGGCATCATCGGTGGCGAAGTCGTTCTGCTGGGTCTGATCGCGCTACCGCAGATGCTGCGTCTGGGCTATAACCAGAACCTGGCCATCGGCACGATCTGCGCGTCAGGCTCGCTTGGCACAATGATCCCGCCGTCCATCGTTTTGATTTTTTACGGCCTTGTCACGGAAACCAGCATCAAGGCGCTGTTCACCGCGTCGTTCCTGCCGGGCTTTATGCTGGCGTCGTTCTTCTTGATCTACATCGTGGTGCGCACCCAGATGAGGCCGGACATGGCCCCGCTGCCACCCGAAGTGCCCGGAGAGCCCAAAGGGGGCGACAAGGGTCTGATGTTCCTTGGTTTTATGTCGCGTTTTACTGCTTGGGTCGCTGGCGTGCTATTCGTGCGTGCAGTCTTCTTCACTGTAACTGGTGACAATGCGGTCCGCGAAGGGCAGGACCCGATTCCACTGGGGATGGTCAGCGATATTCCATGGATCGTCGGCACCTTCGTGCTGTGTCTAATCCTGATCTTCTTTGTCTGCGGCCGTGACCGCACGGCCAAGGGTTGGGAAATGGGCAAGGGCCTAATCGCGCCGACGGTCGTGATCGGTGTCGTCCTCGGGTCGATCTATGGCGGTATTACCGGCATCACGGAGGCCGCCGGCATGGGCGTTATCGCCGTGTTCGTCATTGGTATGCTGCGCCGAGAGATGACATTTGACATCGTCTGGGACAGCCTGATCCGCACCCTGCGGTCCACGGGTACGATCATCTGGGTCACCATCGGTGCCGCCGCGCTCGCGGCTGCCTATACGCTGGTGGGCGGTCCGACTTATGTCGCCAACCTAATCGTGGGCGCTGATTTGCCGACGATGG
>CAWUXN010000380.1:0-3216 GCA_963926415.1 uncultured Loktanella sp. | reverse complement strand
CAATAGTTTCGGCCTGCACATGACGACCGCCGCCTATTCACCCAAAGGTGCCGCCTGGGTCGATGAGCTTTGCGCGTATCTGGATGAAAATCGCCGCCTGTTCGACGAGGGGGTCAACGCCATCCCCGGCGTCCACTCCATGCCGCTCGAGGCGACGTACCTTGCCTGGGTGGATTTCACCGGAACCGGCATGAGCACGCAAGAGGTGATCCGACGCGTGCAGCAAGACGCCCTAATTGCACCCAACCACGGCGCGACCTTCGGCCAAGGGGGCGAAAACTTTTTGCGGTTCAATTTTGGCGCACCGCGCACGCAGATCGCCGACGCGGTGGATCGCCTCCAAAAGGCCTTTGCCGACCTGCAGTGATCAGTGGCGGGGCAGCAGTCCTGCAGGCACGTTATCGGTCCGGACAAAGTCGACCGGCGGGTTGTCGGTGACTGCGTTCAGCCATTTGAAGTCAAAGATGCACTCTTCGCCCTCAACTCGGCTGCCAACTATCAGCGCCTGATACAGGTGCCGCATCCCATCATAAATATCTACGCGGCCGCGCAGGCGGTCGCGCGCATCGCAATCGAGCGCCATTCCGTCCCCCCAGAAACGGCGAATTCGTACGATATCGTCGCCATCATGCACACACAGCCGGTTGCCTCGCGCAAGAGATGCGCGGCGCGCGTCCTGCAATCCTTTAATCACGGCATCGGGCAAAAAGTCATTCATGGCAGCGCCTCCTTCGCTGTCAGAATATCGCGCGATTGTAACGATTATTCAAACACCTATTCCGCCGCGCTGCGGCAACGCAGCTGCAGAATAAATCAGTCTTTTTTCACTTTGGGCCGCAATACATGGGGCTTGGCGGCATCATACAGCGCCGAATCCGGAAATCCGTGTTGCGATCCCAGTACAGGCCCGACCATGATCAGCGCCGTGCGCGTGATTTTTGCCTCCCTGACCTTGGCGTGAATGTCGCTCAACGTGCCGCGTAGAATCAGTTGATCCGGCCAAGACGCTCGGTAAATCACCGCGACCGGGCAGTCCGCACCATAAAACGGCGTCAGCCGCCGCTCGATATCACGCAGCGCCCTTATCCCCAGATGGATCGCCAGTGTTGCGCCTGTGGCCGCAAAATTCTCCAGCGTCTCGCCTTCTGGCATGCCGGTGGACTTCATGCTCATCCGCGTGAGCACGATCGACTGACCGACCTCTGGCACGGTCAGCTCCGTCCCCATCGCCGCCGCAGCGGCCGCATAAGCGGGCACGCCGGGGATGATCTGATAGTCGACCCCATCCGCCTTCAACCGGCGGATCTGCTCTGCAATTGCACCATAAAGCGACGGATCACCCGAATGCACCCGTGCCACGTCCTGTCCTGCCGCATGAGCGTCAAGAATTTCCGCATGCGTGTCGTCCAACGTCATCGACGCTGTGTCCAAGACCCGCGCGCCCATTGGCGCAATTGCAACCACCTCTTCCGGCACCAATGATCCTGCATACAAACAGACCGGACAGGCCGCGATCAGCCGCGCCGCTTTCAGCGTCAAAAGCTCCGGATCACCGGGCCCGGCACCAATAAAAAAGACCGTCATCGACTTATCCCAACATCATCTTGCTCAAAATACCCCAGCCGGAGGCCCGAATTTCCCCAGAAAATTCGGCTACCCCGCCAGATCGCCGTCAATCTTGCGTGCATAACCACGCGGCGTGAACATGCGCGGCCCGGTCCCCAGTTGCGCCAACCTAGAGTTGCTCGACCCCACCAGCACGACGGTCAGCATGTCGACCTCGTCGACCTCCAGCGCATCCAAGCGTCTATAGCGCACGTATTCCTCTGGTCGCCCAAGCGAGCTGGCCAGCATCACTGGCGTATCCCCGGGCCGATGTTGCAGAAGGATATCCCGCGCTTCTGCCAGTAGCGTGCGCCGCGTCTTGCTCACCGGGTTATAGAAGGCGACGACAAAGTCGCCCTCTGCCGCAGCCTTCAGGCGCCGCAAAATATCATCGCGGGGCGTTAGAAGGTCGGACAGAGAAATCGCGCAGAAATCATGCCCCAGCGGCGCCCCGGCCCGCGCCGCAGCCCCCTGCAATGCGCTCACACCGGGCGAACAGATCACCTCGACCCGCCGCGCGGCATCCGACACGCCCTGCGCCTCTGGCCCGCGATCGAGTAATTCGAACACCAGCGCGCCCATGGCATAGATACCCGCATCGCCGGAACAGACCAGAGCAACATTTTTGCCCTGCCCCGCCTGTTCAAGCGCATAGCGGCAACGCGCCTCTTCGCCCCCCAGCGGAAAATCCGAACGAGCCTTGCCCACGGCCAATGGCCCCAGCAAGTCGATATAAAGACCATAGCCAACAAGCTCTTCAGCCTCGGCGACCAGCCGCGATACCTCGGGTGTGCGCCAGCTTGGTTGGCCCGGCCCGATACCCACGACCGACAGCCGCCCGCGCGGCCGCCCGCGCAACTTTGTCAGCGGGACGTCCACCGCCCCGACCGCACAGGTCGCCATTGCCGCCTTACGTTTTTCCACATGCAGGCGGCCAAGCGGACCTACCTGCGCCAGCGCCGCCGCCTCGGATACACCGTGCGTGCCAACCTCGGCAAAGACGACCTCTGACGGGTGCGCCAGCCGCGGCGTCTCGGCCTCCAGCGCGTCCGCCTCGAACAACCGCAGCGGCACGCCAATGGCCTGCGCCAGCGCGATGATCGCCGGCTCGTCCGCCTTCAGTGCGATTGTGTTGACGCAGGCGACAGCCTCTGGCGCAATCCCCGCTTCTGCCAGCGCCTCATGCACCAGAGAGGCCAAATCAGCCTCTGGACAATTCCGTGCACATCCCACGCCAAGCGCAAAGCGTTGCGGCGTAAATTGCAGGTGATCCGGCCCCAGCCCGGCCACAGGGGCAGTGCCACAGGTGATTGTTACGCCATCCCCTTCGGGCATGTCGGCCAACCATGTCGCCCCATCTGCATCCGGCCCAATCACCCGCGCACCTGCGCCCGACAACAGCAACGCCATCGCCTCCTTGGCATCCCCGGGATTAACCAACCGCCAGCCTAAAGGCGGTGCATCCAATGCGACCCCAAGCGCCACATCACCCGCCGTCGTCACAGCAGCCACTGCCCCCAGCGCATCCGCAATCCGCGCCGCCAGCCGGTTCGCACCGCGGTGCCCGCCCAGTAGCGGCACCACAACGCCGCCGTCGTCACTGACGGACAC
>CAWUXN010000379.1:0-2610 GCA_963926415.1 uncultured Loktanella sp. | reverse complement strand
ATACGGCCCGGTCCTGCGCCAGCAACCTGTTCATCGCATCCGGGCGATAGCGGCTATGGCGCGACCACAGTATCAGGTCATGGGCGCGGGCGAAGGTGTTGACGCTGTCCAACTGCACAAAGCCCAGATCTGCGATGACATCCATCGGCGACGGCTGCATCTGTGCGCCCAGCCCATGCCGCGCCAGGAACACGGCCCGCGCGCGTCTGTTGTCGAGTGCCAGCACGCTCATCCGTCTGGGCCCATTTGTCCCGCACGTATGCTGCGCAGGCTGTCCAGCATCAGCGCCGTAGTCAGGCCAATGTTCAGCAGCCCATTTGTCGCCGCCATCCCCGCCAGCAAGCGCCATTCCTCCGGCAGCAGCACATCGCCAAACCCCAGCGTCGTAAAGGCGACCAGCGCAAAATAAACCGCTTCTTCCAGATGCGCGAAAATCCCGAGGCCCCGCAGCGCCAGCGCCCAGATCCACACGCCCATTGTCATCTGCGCCAGCACCCAGACGGCAGTCAGGCTCAGCACCAATACTAGCTTGGGCTTGTGAGGCCGTTTTGCCAGCCAAGGGTGCAAACGGCCCAGCACTTCCTCCATCAGCCAGTAACTGACGCCCGCAATCAGGATGGACGCCAGCACAAGAGCGCTGCCAAGGGTGATCTGGATCAGCATGAAGTCTCCTGTTGCCGTTTCCCGGACCATAACAGCCCCGCCCAGCGCGACCAGCCGCCTTGTGCAGACCGGTTTGCTCGCCTACATCAGGCCCATGGCAAAGAAACCTGACAGCAAGAATTACAAAGTCGTCGCCGAAAACCGGCGCGCTCGGTATGATTTCGAGATCCAAGAAGATCTGGAGGTCGGGATCATTCTGCACGGCTCAGAGGTGAAATCTCTGCGCACCGGGCAGTCGAACATCGCCGACAGCTATGCCTCTGTCGATAACGGAGAACTGTGGCTGACCAACGCCTATATCGCGCCCTATGAGCAGGCCATGTTCAGCCACGAGCCGCGGGCCAAGCGCAAGCTGCTGGTCAAATCGCGCGAACTGGCCCGTATGTGGAACGCAACCAAGCGCGAAGGCATGACCCTTGTGCCGCTGGTGATGTATTTCAACGACCGCGGACTGGTGAAGCTGAAGATCGCCATCGCCAAGGGTAAAAAGAACCACGACAAGCGTGCAAGCGACGCAAAGCGCGACTGGTCTCGGCAGAAGCAGCGTATCCTCAAGCAACATGCGTGAAACGCGCCCCGATTCTCCCTAACGCCTTAACCCAAGTTAACTAGGTTCGGGTTTAATGTGGGGCGATAGACCTCGTCCATGAAAAAAATGGGATGTGGGACTATGGAACAACTTATGATTCATGCCATCGCTGGCATCGCGGACGGCAACGGCGCTGCTTTTGGGGGCTTGATTTAGGCGAAATCGTTACCCAACTTTTGGGCGGCGCATGCAACTGCGCGATCGTTGCGGCGATTGTTGACCTGATTAAATCGAAAATGGCCTGATTTGGGCCTGTGGTGGGCACAAATGCGCCCGCCGCCTTGCCAGAAGTTCCCCCCTGCGCTACCCAACGGCATCCACTGCCAAAGGACGGCACCATGGCTGAGACTTCTGACGATACGCAAACGCTGGTCAGCACCGTTTGGTTGGCCGCGCATCTGAACGACCCCGACCTGCGACTGCTCGACGCCTCTTGGCACATGCCTGACACCGGGCGCAGCGGCGCTGAAGAATACCGCGAACAGCATATTTCCAGCGCACGCTTTTTTGATATCGACGACATAAGCGATGCCCGGTCCGAATTGCCCCACATGGCCCCGGCCACGGAAAAGTTCACGTCCCGCCTGCGCGCGATGGGCGTGGGCGACGGCCATCAGGTCGTGGTCTACGACAGCACAGGCCTGTTTTCCGCCGCCCGAGTCTGGTGGCTGTTCCGCCTGATGGGCAAGCGTGATGTTGCCGTGCTCGATGGCGGCCTGCCGAAATGGCTGGCCGAGGGGCGGCCCGTCGAAGACATGGCCCCCGTCATGCGTGACCGCCATATGACCACCAGCCGCCAGAACCAGCTGGTGCGCGACGTCACGCAAGTCGCCCGCGCCGCCAAGCTGGAAGACCATACCATTCTGGACGCTCGTGGCCCCGGCCGCTTCACCGGCACCGAAAAGGAACCCCGCGCAGGTTTGCGCAGCGGCCACATCCCCGGCGCGCGCAACGTGCATTACGCGACCCTACTGAACGCCGACGGCACGATGAAATCCGTCCCCGCCCTGCAAAAGGTCTTTGCCGACGCCGGTGCAGATCTGACCAAACCCGTCATCACGACCTGCGGGTCGGGAGTCACGGCTGCGATCGTCAATCTGGCTCTGGAACGCATAGGCAAGACCGACCATGCGCTGTATGACGGATCCTGGTCCGAATGGGGCATGTTCCCCGACCTCCCCATCGAAACCGGCCCCGCCAGATAAGGGCCGCCTCCCCTTCGCAATCGGCCCGTGGCCCAAAGGAAACCCGCGATGTTCCAGACGCTCAAGGCGCAAGCCCCTGATAAAATCCTATCCCTGATGCAGGCCTACAAGGCCGATGACCGCGACACCAAGATCGACCTTGGCGTTGGCGTC
>CAWUXN010000378.1:0-2724 GCA_963926415.1 uncultured Loktanella sp. | reverse complement strand
TGACCCGGTATTGTCACCGAAAGTTTACCCGCTCAGTCATTGTGCCTTCTTCGTCATGATGCGGTCAATGCTGGTGGCTCTTTCCTTTTCTGTTTTGCAATCTCGGAGCTGGATTTGAAGCGATAACTGTCATGGCCGTTCTCCAGGATGTGGCATCTGTGGGTTAACCGATCGAGCAAGGCGGTGGTCATCTTGGCGTCACCAAAGACCGTTGCCCATTCGCTGAAGCTCAGGTTTTTGGTGATGACCACGCTTGTGCGCTCGTAGAGCTTGCTGAGAAGGTGGAACAGCAGCGCTCCCTCTTCTCCTTTGGGATCGAACCGAAATGCGACAACCATCAGATCTGGATGATCTGCCCGCACCTGCCGCGTTACGTTTTCGCTTGTGCTGACGACCAGAAATTTACTCCTATCATTTGCCTCCTTTGATATGGTCACACTTGGCCGCAGCCCCCCGTATCGCACCTAGCAGACCTGTGGCCTGGCGCAGATGTTTGGCGGCAACAATTAACCATTGCCTTGCAACCATAACGCCGCGTTGCAATAGTATATTAGTCTAACATTTGAATGCCAAACAACATGACCTCAGCCCCCATTCTGCCCCCCACCGCACCTGCGTCATCGCTGCGTTTTCTGGCCATCGGCGAATGCATGATCGAAATGGTACCCGGCAACGGGCCGGGAACGTTCCAGATGGGCTTTGCTGGCGATACCTTTAATACAGCTTGGTATATGCGCGCCCTACGGCCTGACATCGCCACACAGTATTTCACGCAAGTCGGCACAGACGCAGTATCGGACGCGATGCTGGCCAAGATGGCTGACGCCGGGATCGACACCGCGCACGTCGCGCGGTCCGCAAACAGCACCGTCGGGCTTTACATGATTTCCCTAAATAACGGAGAGCGCAGCTTTTCGTATTGGCGATCCCAATCGGCGGCACGGCAATTGGCGAACGATCCGCAGGCATTGGCAGAGGCCATGGCTTCCGCTGATCTGATCTATCTGTCAGGCATCACTGTCGCGATTTTGAACGCCGCCGGCCGAGACGCCTTACTGAATGCCGTGCAAACCGCGCGCCGCAACGGCAAGACCGTTGCGTTTGATTCCAACCTGCGCCCCCGCCTTTGGGAAAGCGCCGCAGACATGACGGCGACCATCATGCGCTTTGCTGGGGCCTGCGATATCGTCCTGCCATCCTTTGACGACGAGGCGGTCTATTTCGGTGATGCTACGATCGAAGATACACTCGCGCGCTATCGCAACGCCGGGGCCACGACCGTGGTGGTCAAGAATGGCGGCGGCAGCGTCCGGTATTGGCATGCAGATGTGGATGGTACCGTCACTCCGCCCCCCGTCATTTCGATCATTGACACAACCTCTGCGGGGGACAGCTTTAACGCAGGCTTCTTTGCCGGGCTGGATAAACCGCTATCGATGCCGGACCGTATTTTGGCCGCGTCCCGCGTCGCTGGGCAGGTCATCGCCAGCAAGGGCGCGTTGGTCCAGCTGCAACACATCTGACCGACGCCCCGGAACCGGCAGCTATTCGGTGCCACCACTCCTGCAATTCGCCCTCATTCAGCCGCTGCTCGCCATTTTCACAAAGATTTATCGCCAGATTGCGTACACTCACATTGTGCATAGTCCTTTCGGATAGGTTTGGTCTCAAAAGCGGTGCTCAACAGTCCGCCTGCGAAAGTTAAAACTGTCTTCGTTCAAGTTAAGCCTTTGTTGCCGGCCCAGCGGCCACAACCTTTCACGGACGAACGGACAATAAAAATAATTATGATCATCGGCGGCGACAGCTTTTGCGGTCGGTCCACAGCGCTTCACCTTTCAGCCCAAGGCCATCCGGTCAACAACCTCGACAACCTCGACAACCTCGACAACCTCGACAACCTCGACAACCTCGACAACCTCGACAACCTGTCGCGCCGTGCCATCGCCCCCTACGCAAGCAACTTTGTCTATTCAGGGAACTGAATGTAACCACTCCGTTGGGACCGCCTGCCTGCTTTCTGGATGGTTTGCTGAGACACGGCCTTAACGACGACTTTAGCGACGTGTCTTAGGTAGGGGTCGGCGATGCGTGCTTAGATACTGGGTTTGAACGTCGGCGCCTCTGGAGCGACGAGGAGAAGCTAGGGATCGTCACGTCGCTGGGCGTAGATGATGCGACGGTCACGCAGTTGGCGCAGCGCAACGAGATCACCCGACAACAGATCTATGCTTGGCACCATGAGATGAAACGGAAGGGGCTGTGGTCGCCGGATGATGGTGCGCTCTTCCTTCCTTTCGATATTCCTGCACGTGGCGTTCCCGCCATTGCGGTAGTGGTAATTGATGCAGCCCCGGCGGGCGTCGAACTGCGTCTGCGCAACGGCCGCAGCCTGCACTTCGACAGCCGCATGACCACGGTGGCGCTGACACAGCTGATCCGCGCGGTGGAAGCGGCATAATTGATCCGGGCACTGGCGTTCGCGTCTACATGGCTTGCGGTGTCACGGATATGCGCAAAGGCATCGCCGGTCTCGCGGCGCTGACCCAGGATGTGCTGCACCAGAAGCCGACGGGCGGTGCAGTCTTCGCATTTCGCGGGCGTAGGGGTGATCGGCTCAAGCTTTTGTATTGGGATGGCCAGGGCTTTTGCCTCTATTACAAAGTTCTGTAACGCGGCCGCTTTCCCTGGCCTGCGATGACCTCAGGTGCCGCCCGTCTAACC
>CAWUXN010000377.1:0-6327 GCA_963926415.1 uncultured Loktanella sp. | reverse complement strand
CGCTGATGCCTGATCTTCTGATTGAACTCTTCTCTGAAGAAATCCCCGCCCGTATGCAGGCCCAGGCTGCGTCCGATCTGCAAAAGCTGGTGACAAACGGTTTGGTCGAGGCTGGCCTGACATATGCCACCGCCGCTGCCTTTGCGACGCCGCGCCGCCTTGTGCTGTCGATCGAAGAACTGAACGCTGAAAGCCGCAGCCAGCGTGAGGAGCGTAAGGGACCAAAAGTCGGCGCACCGGAAAAAGCTTTGGAAGGCTTCCTGCGGTCCACGGGCCTAACTATCGACCAGTTAGAGCAGCAAGAGGACAAGAAGGGCGCTTTCTACGTCGCTGTAATCGATAAGCCGGGCCGCAAAGCCGCAGACATTGTGGCCGAAGTGCTGGAACAAACGATCCGTAACTTCCCGTGGCCCAAGTCCATGCGCTGGGGCAATGGCACCCTGCGGTGGGTGCGCCCGCTGCATACGATCCTGTGCATCCTTGTCGGCGACGACGGGGCAGAGGTCGTTCCGATGGACGTCGACGGCATCGCCGCGGGCAATACCACACGAGGCCACCGCTTTATGGGGCCAGCCGCATTTTCTGTCACGTCTTTCGATGATTACGAGGCGAAGCTAAAGCGCGCCAAGGTCATGCTGCGCGCTGAAGAGCGCGCCAATGCAATCTGGCAGGACGCGACCACGCAAGCCTTTGCTAACGGTTTTGACGTGGTCGAGGACCGCGGATTGCTGGCCGAAGTAGCAGGCCTTGTCGAATGGCCCGTCGTGCTGATGGGCAGGATCGACGATCAGTTTCTGGATCTGCCGCCAGAGGTGCTGCAGACCTCGATGAAGGAACATCAGAAGTTCTTTTCCGTGCGCAACCCCAAGACCGGCCGCATCGAACGCTTTGTCACTGTTGCGAATATCGAAACAGCGGACGACGGCGCGACAATCCTGAACGGCAACCAGCGTGTGCTGTCTGCCCGTCTGGCGGATGCAAAGTTCTTTTGGGACAACGACCTGCGCGTCGCCAAGGCTGGGATGCAGCCTTGGCTAGACGGTCTGGCCAAGGTGACGTTTCACAACAAGCTGGGATCGCAGCGCGACCGGATCGATCGGATCGCAACACTGGCGCGGCGGATTGCGCCGATCGTTGGTGCAGATCCCGATCAGGCCGCCGAGGCCGCACAGATTGCAAAGGCTGACTTGCGGTCTGAAATGGTAGGGGAATTCCCCGAACTTCAAGGACTTATGGGTCGTTATTATGCGCTAGTGGCTGGACGCGACGCCGCTGTGGCCGCCGCGTCAGAGGAGCATTGGAAGCCGCAAGGCCCGTCCGACATGGTGCCAACGGCACCGGTCTCCGTCGCCGTGGCGCTGGCCGACAAGCTGGATACGCTGACCTGCTTCTGGGCTATCGATGAAAAGCCGACGGGATCGAAAGACCCCTTCGCGTTGCGCCGCGCTGCCTTGGGCGTGATCCGACTCGTTCTGGAAAACGACCTGCGGACGAACCTAATTGAACTCTTTCTTACTGCTATTGGAGAAATTCCTCCGGAAGGCTGGTTTGGTGAATACGGTTTAGATGTTTTCTATCGGGGTGATAGGTCGGAGGTAGTTAATCCGGTTGTTAACAATCTTCTCTCATTTTTCCATGACCGCCTTAAATTTTATCTGAAAGACCAGAACATCCGCCACGACGTCATCGACGCCTGCATCGCGATGCCGGGCAATGATGATCTGACGCTGCTGGTCAAACGGGCGCAGGCGCTTCAGGCGACGCTGGAAACCGACGATGGCGAGAACCTGATTCAGGGCTTCAAACGCGCAAACAACATCCTGATGCAAGCCGAGGAAAAGGACGGCGTCGAATATTCCTTTGGGGCTGACATAAAGTTCGCCGAAGATCCTGCCGAAAAAGACCTGTTCAACGCCCTTGATACCGCAGAGGCGCAGATCGCCCCAGCGATGGCGGCAGAGGGTTTCGGCGATGCGATGGCTGCCATGGCAACCTTGCGGGCGCCGATTGACCGGTTCTTTACCGATGTGCAGGTCAATTCCGAAAGCCAGATTATACGTCGTAACCGCTTGAATATGCTGTCACGAATCCGTCAGATCTGTTCGTCGGTCGCCGATCTGACCAAAATCGAAGGCTGACGCTGCGACGAAAGTCGCACAGTGACACCTTTTCTTTACACGCGATCATGCCGCGCCCTATGTTGCGGATGAACAAAGGATCGCCGCAGTGCAGCAAAACAACTTTCAGGACGTGACATTGATCACGCCAACCGCACCCATGTCGGCAGAGGTCTACGGCGGACGGGCCAAATGCCTGCAGCGTCTGGTCCGCCTTGGGATGCCAGTCCCGACAACGCTTGCGCTGTCATTTGACGCCGTGTTGCAGATCGCTAAGGGGCAGATGCCAGATATGGCAGCGATCCTTGAGCCGTTTGGCCCGGCCCCCTTGCTGTCGGTGCGCCCGTCATCTCTTGATCCGGACTGGGGCGGTCCGGGAGCGATCCTGAATATCGGGATGAACGACGAAAGCTACGTGGTCTTGTCCGAACGCGTGGGGGAGGCGGCGGCGACGGCGCTTTATGTTCGATTCGTGCAATCTTACGCTATTCATGTGGTTCGTTTGGACCCCGATGTGTTTGATTTCCCTAATCTGTCAGACGCCAGCGTACTGCGCGCCGCGCTTGAAACCTTTGAAGCAGAGGCGGACGAACCCTTTCCCCAAAACGTTACGGTGCAACTGTCAGAGGTTTTGCGATCGATGGCGCGGGCTTGGGATGGCACCAGCGCGCGCCTACTGCGCGAAGCGAAGGGTGCACCTGTCGATGCGGGCCTTGGTCTGGTTGTGCAGGCGCTTGCGTTGGGTGTCGGCGCGGATGAAAGCGGGTCTGGCGTCATTCAGTTTGTCAGTTCCGCCACCGGGGAGCCGCAGATCATCGGCCGTTACCTGAGCCAAAGTCAGGGCCGCGAGGCGCTGAACGACCGCGACGGCGCGATTTATCTGACCAGCGATCCGCGCGGCCCCGCGCTGGAAGACATTAGCCCAGAGACTTTTGCCGCCCTCGTCAGCTATGGCGCGATTGCCCGGATCCGTCTGCGCGAAGAGATGCAAATCGAATTCACGCTCGAAAACAACGTGCTGCACATTCTTGATGCCGTGCGTATTCAGCGGTCCAGCCGGGCCCTGGTGCAGATTGCCGTGGCCCTTGCCACCGACGGCGTCATCCCGCGCGAAGAGGCGGTGATGCGCGTGCCGCCCAATGCGTTGTTGGAAATGCTTCACCGTCAGGTCGATCCCGCTGCCACGCGGGATATTATCGTGCGCGGCATCGGGGCCAGCCCCGGCGCTGCCACGGGCCAGATCGTTTTGACGGCTTCCGATGCGCAGGCCAGCGCAGCGCGGGGCGAGCCCTGTATTCTGGTACGGCGAGAGACGACGCCGGAGGATATTCGCGGCATGCACGCGGCGCAGGCCGTTCTGACGATGCGCGGCGGAATAACCAGCCATGCCGCCGTGATTGGCCGCGGCCTTGGTGTCCCCTGTGTCGTGGGTGCGTCTGACATGATCATTGATCTCAAGCGGCAGGAAATCGTGGCCCCCGGCGGTCGCCGATTCGCATCGGGCGACACTATTACAATCGATGGCACAACCGGTACGGTCCTCGCGGGCGCGCCACAAATGCTCGAGGCGACTTTAGACGATGCCTTCCAGGCTTTGCTGGCTTGGGCCGATGATTTTCGCGATATTGGCGTGCGGGCTAACGCTGACACGCCGACCGATGCGCAGACCGCCAGCAACTTTGCCGCCGAGGGAATCGGGCTGTGCCGGACAGAGCACATGTTCTTTGATGGCGACCGTCTTGGCGTGATGCGCGAAATGATCTTCGCCGAAACCGCCGACGATCGGCGCATTGTTCTGGACCGGCTTATGCCGATCCAGCGGGCCGATTTTATTAAGCTTTTCAGTATCATGGATGGGCGGCCCGTTTGCATCCGCCTGTTCGATATGCCGCTGCATGAATTCCTGCCCTACGACAAGGCGGGGCAGCGCGATCTTGCAGAGCAGCTTGCCATGCCGGTTAGCATCGTGACGGACCGGGTGCAGGCATTGTCCGAGTATAACCCGATGCTAGGGATGCGCGGTGTGCGGCAGGGAATCGCTGTGCCTGAGATTTATGACATGCAGGCTCGCGCGATATTTGAAGCGGTGGCCGAAGTTGCCGGACGCGGTCTGCCGGTGCAGCCAGAGATCATGATTCCCTTGATCAGCGCCATGCGTGAGGTTGAACTGATCAAGGGCCGCATCGATGCCATCGCCGCTGCGGTTCAACGAGAGACGGGCGTCACCTTTGCCTACAAACTGGGGGTCATGGTCGAAACACCCCGCGCCGCGCTGCGGGCGCAGGACATCGTCAAGTATGCTTCGTTTTTATCTTTTGGCACTAATGACTTGACCCAGATGACTTATGGCTTGTCCCGCGACGATGCAGGGCGTTTCATGTCCGCTTACGTCCAGCAGGGCGTCTATCAAGAGGACCCGTTTCACACCCTGGATCTGGAAGGCGTGGGAGAGCTTTTGGCGATTGGCGCGGCGCGCGGACGGGCTGGGCGGCCTGATGTTGTCGTCTCGATTTGCGGCGAACATGGCGGCACGCGGGCCGCGATCGGATTCTGCAGGACTCAGAAATTCAACTATGTCTCCTGTTCTCCGTTCCGCGTGCCGCTTGCGCGGCTTTCCGCCGCTCAATTGGCGCTGGCGGAACGGATGTCGGCCGATGGGCACCTTGCGGCCTTGCCTCCGATCTCAATGAAATAAGGTGATTTGCGCGCTTTGGATGCATCCAAGACAGGTACGGCGAGAATCTGCCAGCCCCAAAGGTGGACCTATAGGTTAACTTTCACTATGACGGCGCTGCCTGTACGGGGCTGACCGTACGGAAAGAAAGCCGTGACCGATGACCACTTCCCTGCGCCGTTCTCTGATTGCAGCCTTCACCCTTGTCAGTGTTTCGATCGCCGCCTCGGCATCCGCTGAAGAAGTGATCTCTGCCAGGTTGGGTGCGGTTCTGGGTCAAGAACGTCAGGCGTTGCAAATTGTTTCCGATACGCGCCTGTCTACGTTGACTGCGGTTCCCCAAAGCGCGCGGCGCAATGCCATGCCGACGGACGGCGACGCGGTAATGACAGAGGCGTTTCTATCCACCATGACGACGCCTAAGGGTAATTCCGAATGGGAATGTCTGGCCGATGCACTGTATTTCGAGGCGCGCGGCGAAGCGCTTCAGGGCGTGTTTGCGGTTGGCGAGGTCATCATGAACCGTGTCGACGGGGCCGAATATCCCAACACGATCTGCGGCGTGGTGCATCAGGGCACGGGCCGGAAATTCGCCTGCCAGTTCACATGGACTTGCGACAACAACTCTGACGCCATCGGCAACGCTGCCGCCTTTGGCCGCGTCGGCAAGGTTGCAAAGCTGCTGGTTGACGGCCTGCCCCGCCGCCTGACCGCAGGGGCCACACATTATCACACCAAGGCCGTGCACCCGTCCTGGGCAAACCGTTTCCCGCGCACTGCCAGCATAGGCGCGCATTACTTCTACAAGCAGCCCATGCGCAGCGCCTCGAACTGAGGTTGCTTGCGGCCCTTGAGCCGGGTTGTTATGCCAACGCCATCATAGATGATTGGGCAGGGCATGACCGACGACATTCGACTGGCCTTTGCGCATCCCTCTGAACGGGCTGCTGCCAGCACTGATATTCCCTATGACCGAATTCCCCTGCGGGATTATGTGGTCGAGGTTGAGATTGGTGCCTTTCAGCAAGAACGCGGCCATCTGCAGCGGGTCCGGTTTAATGTGGTGGTCGAGGTGCTACCCCAGACCGGCCCCATTGAAGACGACGTCGACCGCATCCTGTCCTATGACCGCGTCACAGAAGCCATCGGCGCAGAGCTGGGGGCAGAGCGGATCAACCTGCTGGAAACCCTCGCGGCCCGCGTGGCAGAACGGATCCTGCTAGAGCCGCAGTCAGAGCGGGTCTTTGTCCGCATCGAAAAACTGGATCGAGGACCCTTCTCGCTGGGCGTCGAAATTGTGCGCGAGCGGGGCGGGGACCGCCGGGCGGGGCAGGAGCATGCCGCCGCGCCCCATCCGCGCGTACTGTTTCTGTCGCAAGAGGCCCTTCACGCCGATCACCTGACCGGCTGGCTGGATCAGGGAATCGCGATGGATGCCCCCCTGATCGTCTGCGTCGGCTCGGCAGAGCAAACCGCCCCGCAGGCGCGTCACGCACTGGCGCAGCGGCGCATTGATCTGTTGGCGATCGAACAGAG
>CAWUXN010000376.1:0-4387 GCA_963926415.1 uncultured Loktanella sp. | reverse complement strand
GCAACAGCGCGGCACACATCGACATCAAAACCTTCCCAAACGCCATTGGCGTCCGGTGCACCAAAACCGGCAAGGCCGGTCACGACGCCGCAGTTCAGGTGGCCGCGTGCCTTGACGTCATCCAGCGTTGCAGCGGATGCGCTGACAGCTGTCAGACCGGCAACTGCCAGCGTTCCAAAAAATACGGTCTTTTTCATTATTACCTCTTTCTGAGTATCTGCCCTTAAAACGGCAGCCAATTATTCCGTTTGTCTGAACGGTTGGATTTTGATGGGTTTCCCCCTCAATGGATAGAGATTGGGCGGTTTCCAGCCCAGAGGTCAAGGGTAACCGCCGGGTCAAACGGCTGTATCTGCCTAGTTGAACGGCAGTTTGGCCGGATTGGCCTGTTTTGTGACCGCTTCAGGTTGAACGACTGAGGTCAATAAACAGCGCGGCATCAAAAAAGGCCTGACGTTTGATAGCAGCCGCTTCGGCTGCTTCTTCGTCATCGCCCCATTGGCTTATCTGGAAATCCTCGTCGATACGGCTGAGCGGCCACGCGGAGTGCGGTGTAAGCGCACCCGATGCGACAGCCGTGGCCAGCACAAGAGAGCCCGAAAGCTGCACCAAATCGTGAAATCCCGTCAGCGCGAAGGGGTCAAACTGGCAAACATGAGCGTGCAGCCTTTCCAGCGAATCAGCTGGCTGCGGGATCGGCATGACGCCGGTCGTGACATGCAAGCGCGCGTCCAGCGTGCGTGCTGACCAGTCCAGCCAGGGGTCCCATGCCTCTGACTGGGCGGCGACCAGCACATCGGGCTGCGCCGCGCGATAGCACAGCAGATCGCTTTCACCATAGGACGCCAGCATTGCGACGACGGCAGTATACTGCGGCGCGACCTTGTCGATGGCGGAATTGGCAGCGCGAGTGGCAGGCATGGTCGTGGGGTCGATCTTGTCGCTCTGGGCCTGCCATTCGGCAGCGACACGCTCTGCCATGGCCTGCGTCGGCATAATCAGCGGCTGTTTATAGGGCGTCTTGACCGCGCGGCCGTCCAGATCCACGGTAAAGCCGCCGTCACGAGCCACAGTCGTGGCATTGGTCCAGAATCTTTTGGGGGCCCAGTCGCTCATGCCTGATCTCCGATAAGGTCATCAATGGCGGCGTCTAAAGCCGCGAAAGTATCAATCAGGCGATCTGCCCCAAGGGTGTCTGGGGCGTGATAGCCCCAGCCCACGCCTATGGTCGCGACCCCTGCTGCGCGGGCCATATCCATGTCATAGCTCGTATCACCAATCATGACCGCGCGCCCTGCCGTCACCCCACCGTCCGCCAGACAGGTCAGGACCATGGACGGATGCGGCTTCGACGGATGAAAATCAGAGGTCTGGCTGCTGACAACCAGGCCCTGCAGGGCGTGTTCATCAACAAGCCGGTCCAAGCCACGTTTTGATTTGCCCGTCGCGACAGCCAGCAGCGTATGATCCTGCGCCTGCAGCCGCTGCAATGCATCCAATGCACCCGGAAACAGGGGGCTGCGTCGTTCCAGGTCTGCCGTGGCGTGGTCATGAAACGATGCGCGGTATTGCGACGTCAATTCATCCCGCGTTGCCTTATCCAGATCCGGACACAGCACGCAAAAGGTTTCCGGCAGCGACAGACCGACGATCGACAGGATCTGTGCCCGGCCTGGCACGGCCAGGTCGACGGCGGTAAAGGCCTGCGTCATCGCGCCAAGGATTTCCGCCTGGCTGTCGACTAGCGTTCCATCCACGTCAAAGATGACAAGGCGCAGATCAGGTATCACAGGTCCCGGCGATCAGTCGGGCATATTGAAGGGATCAACCGGCGCATGGCTCACGTGCCAGCCGACGAAGTCCCAAGTACGCTGCATGTGCTCTGGCAGCGGTGCCGTAAGATGAAGGATCGCGCCGGTTTCCGGATGCTCAATCGTCAACGACCGGGCATGCAGGTGCATCTTGCGGCTGATATCACCACCCATGCCAGCGCCCCAGCCGTCGCCCATATTTTCCTGATCTGTCCCGCCATACTTTCCGTCACCGATGATCGGGTGGCCAATCTCTGACATGTGGGCGCGCAGCTGGTGCGTGCGGCCTGTGATTGGAACCAGAGCGACCCATGCGGCCCGCTTAGCCAGCGTGTCCAGCACAGCATAATCCGTCGTTGCGCGCTTGGCACCTTCGGTGCTGTCTACGTCTTTGGGGTGCACGCAGCGCATCTTTTCGTTCTCGCCGCCCTTGCCGTGGCCGGGTGACTTAATCAGACCGTATTTGATCGTCGCGGCGCGGGGATGTGGCACGCCGGCTACGGCGGCCCAATAGATTTTGCGCGTGGCATGGTGCTTCATGTTCTCGGTCAGCTGCTTGGCGGCCATGCGCGTGCGCGCTAGGATCAGAACGCCAGAGGTATCCTTGTCCAGACGGTGTACAAGGCGTGGCTTTTCATCATAGCCGAACATCAACGCCTCGGACATCGCGTCAACGTGGCGGGTGGTGTTGGTGCCGCCCTGCGTCGCCAGACCGGCAGGTTTGTTGATGACGATCATGTGGTCGTCGCGATAGATGACACAGGACATGATCAGCGCAGCATCAGCCTTGGTGACGCCTTGCTTCATCATGCTGCGTTCTGCATCGACCTGCGCTTCAGTCGGCAGGGGCGGAATGCGGATGCTTTGCCCGACGTCCAGCCGCGTGTTCGACTTCACCCGGCCGCCATCGACGCGGATGTCACCCTTGCGGCACATCTTTTCGATCCTACCCTGCGTCAGGTGCGGAAATAGCCGCCGCAGGTAACGGTCAAGCCGCTGATCGCCGTCGTCCGGGCCGATTACCCGCGTCTGAACACCGCCGCTCATGCCAATACCATCCGTGTCAAAGTCATTCCAAAGACCAGCGCCGCCAGTCCGATAATTACGCTGCCGCCGATATAGGCAACCGCCAGGTTGAACTGGCCTCTTTCCATCAGCGCAACCGCATCAAGCGAGAACGCCGCAAATGTCGTAAAGCCGCCCAGCAGTCCAGTCATAAGAAAGGGGGCGGCGCGCATGCCACCCTTTTCCGCCAGCGTCACGACGACCACGCCCATGAAAAGCGAGCCAAGCACATTCACCGTGACGGTGCCCCACGGAAACCCCTGCCCCATTACGCGAAGCGTCAGGATGCCAGTAAGCCAGCGCAACGTAGCGCCGATTGCCCCGCCAAGGGCCACAGTGAAAGCAGTCAAGATCATGCCCCCCTGTCGCCCGATCCGGTGAACTTGTCAATTCGTGCTGCCCTGACGCTGACGCGCAATCCAGCAAAGAAATCGAGCCGCTTCTTCAACTCGCGCTCGAACCCGCGATCAACTGGCAAATAGTAGATGCCCCGCTTCATCGTATCGGGGAAATAATTCTGGCCTGAAAAACCCTCCTCGGCGTCATGGTCGTAGGCGTAACCAGCGCCAAAACCCTGTTCTTTCATCAGCTTGGTCGGCGCGTTCAGGATATGGCGAGGCGGCGGTTCGGACCCGGTCTGTTTCGCGGCGGCCATAGCGGCCTTGAAGGCAACGTAACCCGCGTTCGATTTGGGCGCGAGCGCGAGGTAGGTCACCGCTTGCCCCAGCGCCAGTTCGCCCTCTGGGCTGCCAAGACGCTCGTAAGTTTCCCAGGCTTGAATGCAAATATGCTGCGCCTGTGGATCGGCAAGGCCGATATCCTCGACCGCCATACGGACGATACGGCGGGCAAGGTACCGTGGATCTTCACCCCCGGTCAGCATGCGCGCCAGCCAATAAAGCGCGGCGTCGGGGTCTGAGCCGCGCACCGATTTATGCAAAGCAGAGATCAGGTTGTAATGCTCGTCACCGGATTTGTCGTACTTCGTCGCCCGCTTCATCAGGCGCGATGTCAGGGCGTCCGTGCCAAGCGGCTTATCCGTTTTCCACGCCGCAACCTGTTCAATCAGGTTGAGCAGACTGCGCCCGTCGCCGTCAGCCATGTTAATCAACTGACCACGCGCCTGCGGGTCCAGTGGCAGCTTGCGATCAAGCTCGCCTTCTGCGCGCTGCGCGAGGCGTTCCAGATCGGCATCGTTCAACCGGGTCAATATTAAGACCTGCGCACGCGAAAGCAGAGCGGCGTTCAGCTCGAAACTGGGGTTTTCTGTTGTCGCACCCACCAGAAGAATCGTCCCGTCTTCCATATGCGGCAAAAATCCGTCCTGCTGCGCCTTATTGAAGCGGTGGATCTCGTCCACGAACAGCAAGGTCCCCTTGCCGTTTTGGCGGCGCATACGGGCCGCCTCGAACACTTTGCGCAGCTCCGGCATACCGGTAAAGATCGCGCTAATCTGGACAAAGTGCAGGTCGGTTTCATCCGCCAGCAGTCGCGCAATCGTGGTCTTACCC
>CAWUXN010000375.1:0-2989 GCA_963926415.1 uncultured Loktanella sp. | reverse complement strand
AAGACTTCGCGGCGCACGGCGGCTTCCAGCGTTTCGCCAGGCTCGACGAAACCCGCCAGCAGGGAATACATCCGTTCCGGCCAGCCGGGCGAGCGGCCCACCAGAACGGAATTACCATGCATGATCAACATGATGACCACTGGGTCAGTGCGCGGAAAGTGGTGCCGCCCGCAACTGGGGCAATTGCGTTGCCATCCGCCCATGGCCAGATCGCTGGCTGTGCCGCAATTCGCACAAAACCGATGGCTGGCGTGCCACATGAACATCCCCCGCGCCGTGGCGGCCAGTTCAGCCTCCAGCGGGGTAAGCCGGGTCATGACGCCGCGCAGTTCAGCAAAAGCAGGCCCACCCTGCATAGCCGGATGGACCTGCAAACTGGCATCCAGAAAGCTGTTCAGAGCGCCCGTATCTTCATCATCCTGCGGGGTCCAACCGGACAGATCAGCGGCAAAAACAGCCGCCCCGTCCACGCGCCCCAGCATAAGCCGGTCGGGCGCTGCCTCTGCCAGAACAGGATGATCCGGCGGCACCATCACAAGGCCCCCATCATCCATCAGCGGCTTGCCCTGCCACAGGGCGATCACGCGCGAATCGGGCTGCAGGGCGCGGTCAGCGGCGGTTGCACGCCACTCGGCCGCCCGGTCCAGGCCGCCTCCGGCGAATGTCACGGTCTCAGCTATTTTCATAGTATTGCAATCGCATGGGCCGCTGCGATGCGCAATGATTTGAATAGGGCACAATTCCCCCTAACAATGACCGCGCCAGTGGCCACGCAATTGACGCACAGCGGGTTGCACAGCCCTTTGCCTGCCTCTATATGAAGTATTGAGAGGTTGGCGCGGGCGAGCGCCTCGCCAACCTGGTCAGGTCCGGAAGGAAGCAGCCATAACGAGCCCCGCTTGGGTCGTTGTCAGCCTCTCACCTTTACTTTTTCCCGCCGTTTTCAGGGTCACGCGCATTTGCCCCACCCCAACTCCAAGCAGTGTTCCCGTTGAGCGATCAAGCACTTGATGCATTGGGCTGGTCTGCGTTCGAAATCGAACAGCTGACCGCCGACGATGCATGTCTACACCCCGCCCGCATCAGCAGCGTGCACCGGCGCAATGTCTCTGCCCTGACCGCAAGCGGCCCCCTCACCCTTGTTGCCGATCCCGGTGTCACGACCGCCAGCTTTGCGGTCGGCGATTGGGTGCTCTGCGATCTAGAGGCAGCCCATTTGGTGCGCCGCCTCGACCGCCGCAGTCTGTTGCAGCGCGGGGCAGAGCATAAGACAGGCCAGCGCCAGCTAATCGCGGCCAACCTTGATACTCTGTTCATTGTCACGTCGTGCAATGCTGACTTCAACGTCGCGCGGCTGGAACGCTATCTGGCCTTGGCGCATGACGCAGAAATTGCCCCCGCGATCCTGCTTACCAAAGCTGACCAGACCGATGATGACGCCGACTATATCGCGCAGGCGCAGGCGCTTGGCGACTTTCCCGTCCTAGCCATCAATGCAAAGGCTGCGGATGTGGCAGATGCGCTCGCGCCATGGTGCGGGCCGGGGCAGACCGTGGCGCTGGTCGGATCATCCGGCGTAGGCAAGACGACGCTGGCAAATGGGCTGACGGGGCGCGCCGACGACACGCAGGACATTCGCGAAGACGACGCCCGCGGCCGTCACACCACAACTAAACGGTCCCTGCACGCCCTGCCCACGGGTGGATGGCTGATCGACACGCCCGGCATGCGCGGCCTTGCGGTGGCCGATGTTACAGCCGGAATCGACGCAACATTTCCAGAAATCAGCACGCTGACCAACGACTGCCACTTTCGCGACTGCAAACACGAAGGTGAGCCGGGCTGCGCAGTGCAGGCCGCCGTGGACGCAGGCCTGATCGACGCAGAGCGTGTCCGCCGCTATCGCAAGCTGCGGGCGGAAGACGCGCAGGCCACCGAATCGACAGGTGCAGCCCATGCCCGCAAACGCCGCTCTGGCAAACCAACCAAGGCCGCCAGCCGCCGCCGCTAGCGAGTCGCCCAGATGTGCTGCGCGCGCGTCTCGACCGCGCAGGGCCGGACGGCCCGCAACCGCGCAAGGGCGATATCCGGTGCCTCGCCATGTAAGACCATCAGGCGCAAAACCGCCATGCCGGACCTGCCGCAGCCACTTTTACAATGGAACAGGACTCGGTGACCAGCGGCCAGCTGGGCCGTTACGCGGCTTTCAAGCCCCGCCCAACGCGCCGTCGCAGCAGCATCCGGGATACCAAAATCGCCAATCGGCAGCCCCACCCAATCGGGCGGCGCGTGGCTCAGATCCGCACCCAAATCGATATCTAGCGCGGCCATTTCAGCGGGTTCGGTCAGGGACACGACCAACGTAGGCGTCCAGCGCAAGATGGTTCGGAAGTCAGCGGCGTAATCGCCACCAATTCCCGGCATCGGACATAGCCCAAGCTTGCCGCGCCCAACCGGTAGGCGGGCAATTGTGAAGTCAGCCATCATGCGAAACGTCAGCGCGTGCCGCGTCTTAGGTATTGAACAGGAAGTGCAGCACATCGCCATCCTTGACGGTATAGGTCTTACCCTCAGACCGCATTTTACCCGCTTCTTTTGCAGCCTGCTCACCACCTAGTGTGACGAAATCATCATAACCGATGGTTTCAGCGCGGATGAAGCCGCGCTCGAAATCGCCATGTATGACTCCAGCCGCCTTGGGGGCAGAGGTGCCTGCATTGATAGTCCAGGCCCGTGCTTCTTTCGGACCAACTGTGAAATAGGTCTGCAGATGAAGCAAGGCATAGCCCGCACGGATCAGACGATCCAGACCCGCCTCAGCCAGCCCCATTTCGGACAGGAACATCTCTGCCTCTTCGGCGTCCAGCTGGCTGATCTCTTCCTCAATCCGGGCACTGATGACGACGGCAGAGTTCCCTTCCGCCTCGGCCATGGCGCGTACGCGCTCTGACTGGGCGTTGCCAGTCGCACTGGCTTCTTCCTCGACGTT